>NZ_JACGAX010000018.1:0-40504 GCF_020138145.1 Campylobacter sp. RM9334 | reverse complement strand
TTTTCAAAATTGGAGTTTTTGTGAATATTGTTATTATTGGAACTGGTTATGTTGGATTGCCTAGTGGTGTTGGTTTTGCACAATTAGGTCATAATGTAACTTGTGTAGATATTGATGTGGATAAGATAAATATTTTAAGACAAGGTAATATACCTATATTTGAAAATGATTTGGAAATAGCTTTTAGGGAAGTTGTTAATAGTAGGTTATTTTTTACAACCTCTTATTCTTGTATTAATAATGCAGATATAGTAATTTTGGCTGTTGGAACGCCTCAATTGAATAATAGTGGCAGTGTTGATTTGAGATATATCGATGATGCAATTATAGAAATAGCTAAAAATTTATGTAAAGATAAAAATTTAGTTTTAGCTATTAAATCTACTGTTCCAGTAGGTACTAGTGATCAAATAGAGCACAAATTTAATACTTTTAATTTAAATGTAAATATAGTATCTTTACCTGAATTTTTGAGAGAAGGGTATGCTTTAGTAGATTTTTATAATCCAGATAGGGTTATAATAGGAAGTAATTCTGATAAGGCAAGTAAAGTATTAAAAGAATTATATTCTCATATTGATAGCAGTAAAATTTTAATAACTTCTAGAAAGTCAGCTGAACTTATAAAATATGCATCAAATTCTTTTTTAGCAATGAAAATACATTTTATAAATGAAATGGCTGATTTTTGTGAAAAAAGTGGTGCAAATATAAATGAAGTTGCATTGGGTATTGGGTTTGATAGTCGTATAGGTGATAAGTTTTTAAATCCAGGACCAGGATATGGTGGAAGTTGTTTTCCTAAAGATACTTTAGCAATGTTAGAAATGGCTAGAAAATGTAAAGTAGAACTTTCTTTGTTAAAGGCTACCATAGAAGGAAATAATAGAAGAAGATTTAAAATTATAGATAATATTGAATATATATTAAAAAATGTTGAAAATCCAAAAATAGGTATTTTAGGACTTGCTTTTAAAGGTGGTACTGATGATTGTAGGCAAAGTCCAGCGTTAGAAATAACAAAGGAGCTTATTAAGAAATATGAGAATATTAATGTATATGATCCAAAAGCGATGAAGAATGCTAGCAAGATATTAAAGAATAATGTTAATTATTTTAATTCTATATATGAGTGTTCTAACAAATGTGATTTATTGGTAATATTAACTGAATGGGATGAATTTAAGGATATCGATTTTAATTTATTATCTAATAAGATTAAAACTAAAATTATATATGATACTAGAAATATAGTTAATTTAAAATTAGCTGCTGAATATAATTTTAAGATAATAAATATAGGTAAAAGCGGAGATAGCTATGAATATTAATAATATAATAGTTAAAAATGCTGAAGGTGATCCTGATACAAAAGCTACTATTTTAATTAAAAATAAGATTGACTATACTCCAAAAGTATCGGTAATAATCCCGGTATATAACACTGAAAAATATTTAGGAGAGTGTTTAGATAGTGTAATAAACCAAAGCCTAAAAGAAATAGAAATAATATGTGTAGATGATGGCTCAACTGATAATTCACTAGAAATTTTAAAAGAATATGCAGCTAAAGATAATCGTATTACAGTACTTACTCAAGAAAATCTATATGCTGGAGTTGCAAGAAATGCTGGTATGATGGTAGCTAGTGGAGAGTATTATCATTTTTTAGATAGTGACGATTGGGTTAAATGCAATATTTATGAACAATTATTGACTAATATTTTTGAGACTGATATTGTTATTTTTGCTAATGATATTTACGATGATATTACTAAAAAAATAATAGGTAGAACTTACTTGCCTAATTATAGTGTTGATAAAAAAATTAAAAATATTTTTAATATCACAAATCCAAATGCTTGGACTAAGATATTCAATTCGCAATTGATAAATAAATATAAAATTTATTTTCAAGCTTTACAAGTTGTTAATGATTTGGCTTTTACATATATTTGCATCGCCTTGACTAATAAAATTAAATTATTAAATAATTCTTATGTTATATATAGAACAAATCAGTGTTCAAATTTGACTGCTAATAGAGGAGATAAAATTGAATGTTTTGCAAGAGCTATACAATTTTTATATGATAGTCTATGTAAACATAATATTTACAATAAGTACAATCAAAGTTTTTTGGATAGAGTTAATTCATCATTTATATATGAATTAAGTTATTGTAATGATAGTTATGAGGTTATAAAAGCAAAATTAAAATTTATTGTAAATGATAAAATATATAATTTTTTATCTAGTTTACTGAGACCAAAAATTTCTATTATTATATGTGTTTATAATGGTGAAGATTATATTGAACAATGTTTAAAAAGTGTTATTGGGCAAACAATAAGGGATATAGAGATTATATGTGTTAACGATGGTTCTTGCGATTCAACTTTATCTATATTGGAGAAATATTCTTGTATAGATAATAGAATAACTATTATAAATCAAACAAACCAAGGTCTATCTATATCTAGAAATAACGCTTTTCTTGTAGCTAAAGGATTTTATATTCAATATATTGATGCTGATGATTACATTGATAGTTTTGCTTGTGAAAAAATTTTTACTAAAGCTTTTCGTAATAAATTAGATATGTTGATGATAGGTGGTATGAATTTTGATAATAATAACAATATCTCTTGCAATGATTATTATAGTTTTAGATATATACCAAATGATTTTAAAGATATTTTTAACTACAAAGATTGTCGAGAATTTATTACAAAAATAGCTGTATCTTCTTGTCTTACTATATACAATAGAGATTTTTTAGTAAAAAATAAAATATTATGGGTAAATAAAAAAATATGTTTTGAAGATAATTTATTTTTTATAGAATCTTTGTTTAAAGCAAAAAAAATAAGTATTTTAAGAGATAAGATATATTTTAGAAGAGTTCATGATGATTCTATCACTCAAAATTTAGAAAAAAAATTTTTAGATAAAATTATAATAGTTGAATTATTATCCCAAATGTTGCCTAGAATAACAAGTGATGAATTTATAAATATTTATATGTTATTTTATGTTAACATTTTATATGCCAATTATAAGAGTTTTAATGTTCAGTATAAAAAACATTATAAAGAGTATTTAATTAGAGTAATTACAAAAATTATAAATACCTATAAACTACAAGTATCTAGAGAATTAGAGTTGTTTATTAAAGATAATTTTGGTATATATTATCAAGAAATAAATTCTGCAAGATTTGATATTAAAAATTTTGGTTTTCACAATCAAATTGAATTAATAGAGGAAGTGGATTTAATACTACCGATATCAACAAATAAAAGCAATGGTTATAATATAATAGGTAATTGTAATAAAATAATATTTAAGAATAAAGGTATTGGTTATTTAATAATTGAGCTTTTTAATATTGATAATATTGAGGTTATATACAATAAAGTATATTTAAATGGAAAAAATATATTAAAAAATCCAATCAAAGTTAATGCAAATAGTTCTGTAAAAATTAAACAATTTCTTTTAAAGGAAGAAATTTTATTTTTAAATTTAGATTATTATAGTGGTAATGGAAAATTTAATATAAAAATTAGAAACTATAGAACAGCAACTAATAGAATTGAATTATTGGAACATAGTTTTAAATCTACCAATCCAATTTGGTTCACTAATCAAGATGGTATTGGTAGTGTTGTTATAGATAATAATTTAAAAACTAATTTTAAAATTAAAATAGTCGGGGATGGTATTTTAATGTTAAAATTCTTGGGTATTGACAAAAGACTTAATGATATTAGGGTTCCAGTGTATGTATTATATAATTCAATTAAAATCAATGGTACTGAACTTTTACAAAATCCACTATTATCTTGGCATGATGATGCATACATATATAAAATCAGTGTAAAAGATAAACAAATAATTAGTGTTGATATTGATAGAGGACATTACTTATATGATATTAAAGATATTTGCAAAATTGTTCCTAATATTACACATGCTGATTTTTATGATTTCAATTTAGTTATAGAAGAATTAAAATTTAATATTAAAAAGAATTATTCTTATTATTGGTTTTTAATTATGAAACTAATTAAGTTTATTTTTAGGAGTAAAAAATGAATCCAAAAAAGATAGCAAAATTATATATACCTTCAGTTTTATGCTTTAATAGTTATTTGGTAGATAAAAGAGTACCAACAAGACCTTTAGAGAATAGACAAGATAATTTTAAAGATTTATATGATTATGGTGTTATCTTTTGCGATATATTTTATGATGAATTTGAGCATAAAATACACGCTATAGGTGCTCCATTTACACAAAAGAAAGATTTGTTATATAAAAATATAACTTTAAAACATAATATTAATTCAAAAAATATAAGTATAATGAAAATAAATTTTAATTTTTCTTCAGTAAATATATCAACAAAATATTTAGATAGAGCTAGTCATTATGAATTATTATATACTTCTTTTTTTAAACCTAGAGTACTGGAATTTTGTAACTATGGTAGTTTTGTTTATAATAAAATTAATGATATATATAAATGGGGGGGGGGTAGTCAATTATTTAAAAGATAAAAGAGTTATAATTACAATGAGTAAAGACAATAGGCTTACATGGATAAAAGATTTTTGTAATTTTTATAAAATTATACATAAAGCTGATGCTATTGTTATATATGATAATTGTAGTGATGATTATTCTTCTCAAGAATTATTAGAATATTTAGAACAAAATATTGATATGTCGGTTGTGGTTGTTAGATGGCCTGTACCATATGGTCCTGGAAGCTTTAATAAATCTCCTTGGGATTCTGATTATTCTCAATATTGTATGTTTGAGCATGCAAAATATAGTTTTTTAAAATACGCAAAATCAATTTTAAATGTAGATATAGATGAGTTAGTTATTTCTTATAATAATAGATCTATATTTGAAGAAGCTGAATTGTCTAAAGAGCCTATATATTTTGATGGACAATGGGTAGAAAATACCGCTATAAATTGTAATTACTCTTATAAAGATTTGTTATATATAAATATTAATTCTCCTAGAACTGCTACAAAATGGTGTATTTGCCCTAGTAATATAAAAAATATAGATTTGAATGATATTCAATATAGAGTACATGATCATTTAAATTTAAAAACTAAAAAATCTCTTAAAAATAAGTTAAACAATAATTATGAAATTAGACATTTTAAAGGGATTACAAATGGTTGGAAATATTCTTCTAGGTTGTTAAAAAGTAATGAAGAAAATTTAAAAAAATGCAATGTATTGCACAACCTTTATACTAAATTAATGTGGATTTGAGACTCTATGGATAGTTTGTAAAATTTTAATTAGTTTTATACAATCACAAAATTTATTAGATAAAGGATTTAAATATCTAGGATATAAAATAATAACTCCAGCTATTAGTTCGTTGATGCTTAGGTTTCTACTACGGCGAGATAGGATTTTTGGAGTTATGTTTTTATCAATGGTTAGACCCCAGCCAGCATAAAATGGAGCTCCGTAAGTTACCACTACTTTATCACGAATTAATGCATCATATCCTGCTGTTGATGTGATAGTATGAACCTCATCACAAGCTTTTATACAACTATCTATACTAATATCAGTTATAATTTCATCGCAATATTTTAAGATAATTTTCTCATCCTTAAGTCCTTTACGATTACCAGCTACTACATCAGGATGAACTTTATATATTATATAAGCCTCCGGATTTTCAGCTCTAACTTGCTTTATAAGTTTTAAAGTATCATATCCTAAACCACCACATTTGATAGATGCATCATCTTCAACTTGTGCTGGAATTAGTATTGTTTTTTGTTTTCTTTTTGGCAATTCTTGATGTTTTAAGCAATTGTATTTAGAAAATGAATTATCTAAAATTAGTTTTCTAATCTCTTTTGCTTCTTCTATTAACTCATCGCTAAAATTGGTATTTTTTAGGATATATTCTAATCTACTTGGAAGTTGAGGGTCAAAATAAATTCCCATATCATCAACTACTAATGAGTATGCTTTAGTAAGGTTTGAGCCAAGTCCAATTGAGCGTATAAAACCATCTTCTACTATGCTAACATTCTTAAAATACTTTTCGAGTTCGTTTTTATCATACTTTTTACCCCATATAAATGCTTTATCGTTTTCTGTAACCTTATACCGCTTTAAAGTACTTAAAGAGTTCATGAAAATTATTTTATTATCAAATGATTTAAAAAAATGCTTTGTATGAGCTCTTTTCCATAAGGAAAACCCAAAGAAAAATAATCTCCCTGAATTAGCCTTATAAATTTCTCTAAATTGCACTATGGTTTTCATAGTATCAAAAATATCTGAAATATCTTCAGAGTAGGGATTATAATATTTCGTATATAAAAAATACATAGCATAAAATATTTCTTCAATATTTCTTATTTTTATTCTACGCTCACATTTTTGTTTATCTTTTGTAATTCCCCATCCTGCATAAAAAGGTATTCCATAGCACACACATTCACACCCGCAAAGTAAAGCTTCAAACCCCATTGTTGAAGTTTTTGTATAAACCTTTTTAAAGTTTTTAAGTAAAATTATTGGATTATAACTATCGCTTATAATCTCACACTCTTGTGGAATTTCATTTATGTTTATATCGCTTTGTTTTTTGCTATTTAGTGTATCTGGATGAATTTTTACATAAATTTTAGAATTAGGGTTTTCCTTGATTGCGTCTTTAATCATATCAAGTGAATTAATATTATTAGCTAAACCATATTTAAGTGATAGATCATTTGCACTCTGCAAAATCACTAAAACATTATCTTTATTCCCTAATTTAAATTCTTTGTAAGCATTGTTATATTTGCTTATATTATTATCTACTAGATATTTGATAGCTTTTCTTGCTTTTTGTAATTCATCTTCGTTAAACTCGTAAGTATTCAAAATATTTTCTAATCTACTTGGAGTGGTTGCATCATAATAAATCCCAATATCATCAAATACTAGTGAAAAGCTATTTTTATCATTAATGCCAAGCCCTAAAGAGCGAATAAGCCCATCTTCAAGTAAGCAAAATTTAGCATTATTTTTTTTAGCTAAATCCTTGGCTATTTTGCCACTTTCCTTTCTTCCCCAGCCATAATAAACACCATTGCAACTTGCATCACGCCAAGAAAGATTTAAAAAGTTTTTAACATTTTTACGAAGTTTATATTGTTTAAAATATCTAATCAGCATTCTTTACCTAAAATAAAAAGAACTTAGAGTAGTTAAGACCCAATCTATCGTTGGAACATCTCTAAGTTAAAATTATTCTAATATAATTATGTAAACATAAAAGGCAGCTAAATGTATAAGATAGAAGAAGAATTTTATAAAAAAATTGAAGATTTATTTGCAAATTATCAATTCCTTTTAGTAGATGATTTTAAAGACAGAATGATAAAAGCTATAAAAACATTGCACTTTGAATATTTGCTAGGCTCTTGCAAAGAAGCTAAAAAATTATTAGAAAAATATAATAAGGAATATAATTTATTTGAACTTATAATGGTTATTTATAATAAACGCAGGAGAAATCATCAGACCAAATCACTATTATTGCACTGTTTTGAAAACACTTTAAGAAGCACTGTAGCAATAAATTATGCAAACCATTATAATAAAAACGAAGATAATTGGTTTTGTAACATAATTGATATTAATATGGCAAAGAGAATAAATAGGCAATGTAAAGAACTAGATTTAAACAATACAAACACATTTGAGATTTTTGATTGTTTTAGGATGATGGATTTACAAGAGATAATAAATGAAAATTGGAATTTATATTCAATAATTTTTGCTGAATATAAAGAATATAAAAATCAAGAATTGCCACCATATGATAAAAACCATTTATATACAAAAATAGGTCAAATTAGAAAGGTAAGAAACGAAATCTTTCACAATAAACCTACAAAAATTAGATTTCAAAAAGATTTAGAAATATTAATGCTTAGAATGGAATTTAACTTAAAAGATGCTATAAACATTGGTAATATAGCAGATGGCATTAGTTTGCAATATAAATATACCCCTTAAAAAGGGGTAAAATTATTTTTTACTTTCTTTTAGTGCAATGTGTAATTCATTTAGCTGTGCATAAGCAACTTTGCTTGGTGCGTCAGTCATTAGGCATTGCGCTCTTTGAGTTTTAGGGAATGCTATTACATCTCTAATTGAGCTAGATTTTGTAACTAGCATTAATAATCTATCAAGCCCTATTGCAAATCCACCATGACTAGGTGCTCCGTAGCTTAATGCGTCTAGTAAAAAGCCAAATTTTTCTTTTTGTTCATCTTCGCTAATTCCAAGTAATTTAAATACTTTTTGTTGAATATCGCTTCTATGAATCCTTATACTTCCACCACCAAGCTCAACTCCGTTTAATACTATATCATAAGCAATAGAATTTATCTCATCAATTGGTGCATCGATATTTTTTGGCATTGTGAATGGATGATGCATTGCCGAATAGCTTCCATCATCATTTTGCTCAAACATAGGAAAGTCAACAACCCATAAAAACTCAAATTTATTTTCATCAATAATCTTTAATTCATTCGCTAAGAATAATCTAAATCTTCCCATATAATCTAAAACGGTTTTTTTAGCACCAACGCCGAAGAATACTACATCTCCTACACTAAAATCTGCTTTTTCTTTTAAGAAATTTATAAGCTCAGCTCCATCATCATCAAAAAATTTAGTTAATGGTCCTTTTGGTCCATCTTCTTTCATTTGAATAAACGCTAGACCTTTAGCACCAAATTTTCTAACATATTCTTCAAATCCTTGCATTTGGCGTTTTGAAAAAATATTATCTCCATTTTTAACAATAATTGCTTTTACACGATTTTTCTTAGTATCTTTTGCAGGTTCGCTAAAAATAGCGTTATTTGACTTTGTAAAAATGTGTGCAACATCAATCATTGGCATATCAAATCTTAAATCAGGTTTATCACTTCCATAAAGTTCCATTGCTTCATTATAGGTCATTCTTTTTACATTTTGTGGCATTGCAATACCAACACTTGCAAATGTTTCTCTTAAGAAAGTTTCAGCATTTTGCATAACCATTTCTTGGTCGCAAAAACTCATCTCAACATCTATTTGAGTAAATTCAGGTTGTCTATCAGCTCTTAAATCTTCATCTCTAAAGCATTTTGCAATTTGAAAGTATTTATCAAACCCAGCAACCATTAAAAGTTGTTTGAATAATTGTGGGCTTTGTGGTAACGCATAAAATTCGCCTTCATGCACACGAGATGGAACTAAATAATCTCTTGCACCTTCAGGTGTAGCTTTTGTTAAAATCGGAGTTTCAACCTCCATAAAGCCTAATTTTGTTAAAGCATTTCTAGCTGCTGTTGTAATGATTGAACGCTTTTTAAAATTATCTAATAATTTAGGATTTCTAAGACTTAAAAATCTATATTTTAGTCTTAATTCTTCATTAACATTTAAATCATTTATATCAAAAGGTAGCGCTTTTGCACTATTAATTAGTTCAATTTCGCTACATACTATTTCAATTTCTCCGGTTTTTAGTCTTGGATTTACTAAACCTTCGCCTCTAGCTCTAATCTTACCTTTAGCACTTATTACATACTCATCTCTTAAGCTGCTTGCTATTTCGTGAGCATTTTTGTTTATTTCAGGGTCACATACTAATTGAATAATACCTTCTTTATCTCTTAAATCTAAAAATACAACTCCACCATGGTCGCGGTAGCTATTTACAAATCCAGCTACAACTACTTCTTCATCAATGTTTTTAATGCTAAGCTCAGTGCTATAATGTGTTCTCAATTTCTTTCCTTAACATGAATTTTTATTAAATTAATTGATTTTTACTCAAAAATTGTAAATTTATAATAAAAAGAATAAGAAAAGATTATGAAAAATAAAGAAATTAAAAAAATAATTATATTTTGCAAATTAGGTTTAGAAGATAGTTTGGAATTAAATAATATAAAAAATTATCTTAATAGTAAAAATATTGAATATTTAATATATATAAATGATAGAAAAAATGAAATAGAATTTGATTTAGAAAATGTGGGATTATTAATATCCTTAGGTGGAGATGGAAATATAATTTCAGCTTGTAGATATCTAGCAAATTCTAATATTCCTGTATTTGGAGTAAATGCCGGTAATTTAGGCTTTTTAACGGAGTTTAAAACTACAGAATTTGAAACCGGTATGAATGAGTTTTTAAATGGTTCATATAAACTTGAGCGACCATTTTTACTAAGTGTTCAAATAAAGCTAAATAATGGTAAAATCTTACAAAAATATGCTTTTAATGACGCAGTATTTAATAGAGCAAATCATTTATTATTAGCGGATATAAAAACGAGTTTTAAAGGAGATATTTTTAATAACTATAATGCCGATGGGCTTATAATCTCCACTCCTTCAGGCTCAACCGCTTATAATCTTAGTGCAGGCGGCTCGATTATTTATCCATTAAGCCGTGTTTTTATGCTAACTCCAATTTGTTCTCATTCACTAACTCAAAGACCAATAGTATTACCTAAAAGTTTTTTTATTGATGTTATGAGTGCAAATTGCACTTTAAGTATAGATGGTCAAGAAGTATTTAATAAAGATGAATTTAAAAGCGTTAGAATAGGGCTTAGTAATGTAAGAGCAAATATTATTAGGCGTAAAAATAGCTCTTATTTTAGGGTTTTAAATGAAAAGCTTAATTGGGGAGAAGTAAGATGATAGAAAGATTATATTTTACAAATAATATAACTTTTGATGAACTTAACTTAGAATTTAAAAATGGTCTTATAGTTTTTACAGGTTCTAGTGGAGCTGGAAAATCAGTAATTTTTAAAAGTATATTAGCAGCTTTTGGAATTTTTGAAAGCAGTGCAAGTCTTTTAGAAATTAGCATAGATGATAAGATAAATGATGAAAGTATAGAAAATTCTAATCCCAATGTTTTTAGGGTTAAAAAGGATAAAGTTACTAGATATTTTATAAACAATCAAGCAGTTTCAAAAAAGATTATGAGTGAGCTAAATGCTAGTAATATTCGCTATTTATCGGCTAAAAATTATGATGATTTTGAGCCAAATTATTTATTAAAAATGCTAGATTTAATCATAATTAAAAAAGAGCAAAATTATGAAAATACTTTAAATGAATATAAAAATAATTTTAAAAAATTAGATGAATTAGAAAAAGAATACAAAAAATTATGTGAAGATGAAAATAAAATCAATGATTTAAAAGAATTATTAAGCTTAGAAATTAAAAAAATTAAAGATATAAATCCAAAAATAGGCGAATATGAAAAATTATTAGATATTAAAACCAAGCTTTCAAAAAGAGATAAAATAGAACAAGCTTTAAGAAAATCAGAAGGCATTTTTGCCTATGAGAGCAGTGTTTTAGAACTTTTAAGATTAGCTAATATTGATAGTGAATTTTTTGTAAGTGCTATGAATGAATTAAATGATATTTATAATGATTTAAATAATGATAGTAGTGAGTTAGATATTGAAGAGATTTTAAATAGATTAGAAAAGCTTCATTATCTAGTAAAGCGTTATGGAAGCGTTGAAGATGCGTTAAATATACTCAAAGATAAAGAAAAAGAATTAAATATTTATGAAAATATTGATTACGAAAAAGACAATATTGAAAAAAAGCTTAAAACTCTAAAAAATAAGCTTATAAGCGATGCGAAAGCTATATCAAAAATAAGATTAATTTACCTTAATGAACTTGAGTGTAAAATTAATGATTATCTAAATTTGTTATACTTAGACAAAATTGCTCTTAGGTTAGTGGAATTTGAACTAGGAATTAACGGCATAGATAGATTTGAAATCAGTTTAAATAAAGCAGGTTTTAAAGAGATTAGCTCGGGCGAGTTAAATAGATTAAGACTTGCATTTTTGGCTAGTTTTGCTGATTTTATTGATTATGCGAATGGTTATATATTTTTAGATGAGATAGATGCTAATTTAAGCGGAAAAGAGGCTATTAGTATTGCAAATGTAATTAGTAAATTAAGTAAGCATTATCAAATATTTGTAATAACTCATATGCCTTGGATTTGTGCAAAAGCAAATCAGCATTTTTTAGTAAGTAAAGAAAACAATAAAAGCTTTGCAAGAGAGCTTAGAAAAGATGAAGTAGCAAATGAACTTGCAAGAATGATTAGTGATGAGAATATCAGCCAATCAGCCTTAGATTTTGCAAAAACCATATTAGAAGGAAAAGAATGAAATTACTATTAGTAGATGACAATAAGATGTTAGCTAAAGCAATAGCAAAAAAAGTTAGTGGCGCATTAAATTGCGAATTTGATGTAGCTTATGATTTTGCAGAGGCTAAAGAGTTGCTAGATAATAATCAGTATTTTGCTGCATTACTTGATTTATGTTTGCCTGATGCTATGCATGGTCAAGTTGTTGATTATGCTCTATCTAAGAAAATTCCAAGTATTATTCTAACTGGACTTGATGATGACGCTACAAGAAAAAGTTTTATGGATAAAGACATTGTTGATTATGTGCTAAAAGAAGGTAGCGAATGTGTTGATTATATAATAGATATTATTGAACGCTTACAAAGAAACGAAAATACGAAAATTATAGTGGCTGAAGATTCAATGGCTATGAGAAATATTATTAAAAATATTTTGCAAGCTTACAAATTCCAAGTTTTCCCAGCAGCTCACGGAGCTGAAGCATTAGGATATTTAGAACAACACCCTGATGTAAAACTTATTTTAACAGACAAAGAAATGCCAGCAGTTTCTGGTGAAGAGCTTATAAAAGAAGTTAGAAAATCTTATAATAAAAATCAATTAGGAATAATAGTTTTAACAGCTCACGGAAGTGATGATGTTGGTGCTAGAATGCTAAAAACCGGAGCAAATGATTTTATTCAAAAGCCATTTTCAAGAGAGAATATTATTTGTAGGATTAATAATAGTATAGATTTAATTTATTATTCAGAACAACTAAAAGAAAGTGCTGAAAAGGACTTTTTAACAAAATTAAATAATAGAAAAAGCTTTTTTGAGGCTAGCAAAGAATATTATTCAAAAATCAATGATGATGTTGATTTTGCTGTATTAATGATAGATATAGATAAATTTAAAAACATTAACGATACACTAGGTCATGCTGCAGGAGATAGCGTTATTGTTCAATGTGGTCAAACTCTACTTGAACAAGTTAAGGGCGGGGATATGGTTGCTAGATTTGGTGGCGAAGAATTTTGTTTATTAATTAAAAATATTAAGAAAGAAGACGCTATTAAAATGGCAGTGAAAATTAGAAGTGCAATTAAATCAACTCCTGCTATGTATCTTGATAAACCAATTAATTTCACAGCTTCAATAGGAGTTGCAGTAGGCTCTAAAAAATCAGAAATAGAAGAAATGATTAAAAAAGCTGATGAAGCTTTATACGACGCTAAAAGAAATGGTCGTGATAGAGTTGAAGTTTATGAAGGCGAATAATAGTGATAATTGATACTCATACGCATTTAGATGATGAAAGATATGATGATATCTTAGATGAAGTTTTGCTTAATGCTAGCAATGAAGAAGTAAAACTTCATATTATTCCAGGTGCTGATATAAAAACATTACAAAAAGCTCGTGATATTTCACATAAATATGATAATGTATATTTTGCTGCCGGAGTTCATCCTTATGATATACAAGATTTTGATTTAGACTACTTAAAGAGTTTTTTAGAAGATAGTAAATGTGTTGCAATAGGAGAATGTGGTTTAGATTA
The DNA here is from genome assembly GCF_020138145.1 of Campylobacter sp. RM9334. Taxonomy (NCBI): domain Bacteria; kingdom Pseudomonadati; phylum Campylobacterota; class Epsilonproteobacteria; order Campylobacterales; family Campylobacteraceae; genus Campylobacter; species Campylobacter sp. RM9334. The sequence continues at coordinate 26,696 of NZ_JACGAX010000018.1, read as the reverse complement.
TTATAAAAATCCTAGCGAAGAAGAAAAAAAGCTACAAAAAGAAGTATTCAAAAAACAGATTGAACTATCAATTGAAAGAAAACTACCATTAATAATACATATAAGAGACGCAAATGCTGATTCTTTAGAAATATTAAAGGCTTATAAGGAAGCTTTTGGAGTATTGCATTGTTTTAATGCAAGTCCAATTCTATTGGAATTAAGCGATAGATTTTATTATGGAATTGGAGGAGTGCTTACATTTAAAAATGCAAAAAACTTAGTTGAAATCTTACCTAAAATCAAAACAGATAGATTACTTATAGAAACTGATTCACCTTATCTTACCCCGCATCCACACAGGGGGACTTTAAATGAGCCAAAATATTGCAAATTGGTTGCACAAAAAATGGCAGAAATACTAAATAAATCAATTGAGGAGATAGAAGAACTTACAACAAATAACGCAAAAAAATTATTTAAAGGATTAATTTGAAAAAATTTATATTATTAATAGTTACAAGTATTTGTTTATATGCGAATTTTTCAGTAGATAAATACGATAAACAAGAAAAAATCTTAAAAAGTATTGATGTAGATTTAAGATATTTACAAGACCAATCTTTTATGGAAATTTTTTACGATATGAGTGAAAGAGAAGTGCTTTATTTTACAAAAGTATTGAATGAAGCTAATATGAATATTCCAATTATTAAAGCAATTTTAAAAAAAGAAGGTGTTCCTGATGTTTTTTTATATCTTGCTATGGTTGAGAGTAATTTTAAAACAGATGCTAAATCTGGAGTAAAAGCTACAGGTGTTTGGCAATTTATGGAACCTACTGCTAAGAATTTTGGTCTAAAAATTGACAAATTTATTGATGAAAGAAAAGATGTTGTAGCTGCTAGCGTTGCTGCTGCAAAATATTTGCATAGGCTAAAAGATGAATTTGGTAAATGGTATTTAGCTATTTTTGCTTACAATTGTGGAAATGGCTGTGTTAGAAAAGCTATTAAAAATGCAGGTAGTGATGAATTAAGTGTATTATTAGATGAAGACCAAAAATATTTACCTAAGGAAACAAGAAGATTTTTCAAAAAGATTTTAAGTACTAGTTTAATAGCAGAAAATGATATTGCTAAGTATGGTGATATTTATTTGTTAAATCAAGTTATGGCACTTAATATAGGTAAAGTTGATGTAAAACCAAAAGAAAGTTTATCATCAATTGCTAGAAAAGCTGGGATTAGCTTAAGTGAATTTAAAGATTTAAACCCACAATTTAAAGGCGATTTTGCACCACCTTATAATTATTATGCTTATTTACCAATAGAAAAGATAGCAGCTTATAAAGATAACTCAAATCCTATTAAGTATGCTAAAAATAATGTAAAAAATGTAATAAGCTATAGGGTAAAACAAGGTGATACAATATATGCAATAGCTAAGAAAAATGGTGTTTCTACAAATGCTTTAAGAGCTTATAATAATTTAAAAGATGATAGAATTGGAATTAATCAAACCTTATTAATTCCTGTATTAGTATATGATGATAGTAAGGAGGCTAAAAATTGAAAAAATATTTAGTTTTCGCTAGTTTTTTATTTTTATTTGCTGCTTGTTCAACTACAAGTAGCTTAAACCAAAATTATAATTATGGAGTAGCTAAACCAAATACTCCAGCTACAATGAGACCTTATACAATAAATGGTAAGACTTATTATCCAAGTAAGGTTGATATTGGAGATACTGAAACTGGCATTGCTAGTTGGTATGGCCCAGGTTTTCATGGTAAAAAGACTTCAAATGGAGAAACTTTTAATACAAATTCTATGACAGCAGCTCATAAAACTTTACCTATGAATACAATGGTTAGAGTTGATAATTTAGAAAATGGAAAAAGTGTTGTAGTAAGAGTTAATGATAGAGGGCCATTTGTTGCTGGAAGAATTATTGATTTATCAAATCGTGCAGCGCATGAAATAGATATGACTAAAAAAGGCACTGCAAGAGTAAAATTAACTATATTAGGCTTTAATCAAGACAATATTAAACCTCAAATATCTAATACAAATTCTAACATTCAAAATAGTGTAAATAGTATTATGGGTGGAGATTTTATGATACAAATAGGAGCGTTTAAAAGCTCTGCAAATGCTTATAATTTAGCAAAAAGATATGCAAATTATAAAGGTTATACAAGTAAAGTATTAAATTCTAGCGATGGATTTTATAGAGTGTTTTTAAAAGGCTTTAGAAGTGAAGAAGAAGCAAAGGATTTTATAAACTTAGCTAATTTTCTAGGTTCATTTATATTTAGGGAGTAAGAATGATTAAATTAGTTATTTTAGATATTGATGGATGTTTAAGTGATGGTAAAATTATTTATTCTCCTAATGCTGATTTGATTAAAGAATTTAATGTAAAAGATGGAGCTGCTATTTTAAAAGCTAAAGAATTGGGTATAAAATTTGCAATTATTACAGGAAGAAGTTCTGAAGTTGTTTTAAATAGGGCAAGAGATTTAGGCATTGAATATGTATATTGTGGTATTAAAGATAAGCTAAGTTGTGCTAAAACACTACTGAAAGATTTAAATATTACTTTTGATGAAGTTGCTGCAATAGGGGACTATTATAACGATTTAGACCTTTTAAAATCTGTTAAACTACCTTTTATTCCTAAAGATGGGGCAAAAATTTTTGGAAGAATTTTAAATACAAAAGGTGGATATGGTTGTGTGCATGAAATGCTTGAAATTATTGTAAAAGAAAATAATCAATTAAAGCAGTGGATTAAGTGTTAATAAAAACTTTTAATATTATTTTAGTTTCTATGCTATCTATGCTTTTTTTTATAATAATACAAAAGCCTTATGATATTGATAAGATGAATTATCAACTTGATTTTAAAAGCCTTGAAGCTAATGATATTATCGGTTATGAGCTTAGTAATAAGCTTGAAAAAATAGCTTATGCTAAGCAATATTACAAAATAAATAATCAAGATAATTTGATTAATTTAAGTATAAATGATTTAGAAAAGCATTTAAGTAGTAATAAAGCAACTAAAGAAAATAATATTATAGTATTAAATGGCGATGTCAAATATAAAGATAATCTAATTAAGCTTGAAAGCGATGTATTAAATTATTCAATAAATGAAAAAATCTTAAGCTCTTTGAGTAAAACTAAAGTAACTTATAATAATAGTTTAATTAATGCTAATTCTTTTAGTTATAATTTAAATTCTTCAGATTTATTATTAAAAGAGGTTGATTTATGTATAGAAAAATAGTTATTTTATTATTATCTTTATGTAGTTTATATGCTGAAAAAATTGAGATTAATGCAAAAATTTTTGAAGGTAATAAAGATAATCAAACTGGGGTATTTAGCAAAGATGTTAGTATAAGGCAAGGTAAAGATTATTTAAATTGTCAAGTATTGACAATAAGAACAAATAAGGATAATAAAATTGCTAGCTATGAAGCACAATATGTAACAAGTTTTTCTATAAGTTTAAATAAAGATAATTTCAAAGGTAAAGCAGATAAGATTGTTTATGATGTAAATAAAAATACTTATGAGCTTATAGGGAATGTTAAAATTACAGAAAATAACAAAGAATTATCAGCAGATTATATTTATATAAACCAAAATGATGGAACATATAAAGTAAAAAGTGATAAAGCTAATAAGCCAGTTAAATTAATTTTTGAGATAGCAAAATGAATATAGTAAGTGCAAAATTTTTAATATCTTGTGAAAAATATTTTCAAACACAAGAATATAATTTAGGTGAAATTGCTTTTTTAGGTCGTTCTAATGTAGGTAAAAGCTCTTTAATAAATGCTTTAGCAAATCACAAAGGTCTTGCAAAATCATCTTCAACTCCAGGAAAAACTCAATTAATTAATTTTTTTGAAGTTACATTTGCGGATAAAAACAAATTGATTTTAATAGATTTACCAGGTTTTGGATATGCAAGGGTTTCTAAGGATAAAAAAGCTGCTTGGAACAAGAATTTAAATGAATTTTTACAAAAAAGAAAAGAAATAAAATGCTTTATTCATTTAATAGACTCAAGACACGATGATTTAGATATAGATGAAGGTGTTTATGAATATTTACAAGATTTTATGAATGAAAATCAAGTTTATATAAAGGTTTTTACAAAAATTGATAAATTAAATCAGAGTGAATTTTCAAAACTAAAATCAAAATATAAAGATGCAATTTATGTATCAAGTGCTAGTAAAAAAGGTATAGATAAATTGCAGGAAAAAATATATGAGTTTATTAAATGAAAGAACGAGTTGGGTTAAGCTATTATATAACAATATTTGTTTTATTTTTTTACCAATTACTATGCTCTATTACATTTTTTTTACCACCTTTACTCGGAGTTTTTTTTGTATTTTTGATTATACATTTTAAAAAAAGTGGTTTTGATAAAACTAGTTTGCTTATTATTTTATATCTATGTCTTATTGAAATAACCCACGGATTAGTGCTGTTTAGTACTACAATAGCGTTTTTAATATTTTTTTATTATTTTTATGATAAGTTGATTTACAAACTTAAAAATAGGGATATTTTGATAATTATTTTTATAATATTTGTATATTTTATAGATATATTTTTAAATTTATTATTTTCTTATTTATTTGAACTAGAAGTGCTTAAATTAAGCAATATTTTTATTTATTATATATGCCTTGAATCTTTATTATCAATTATTTTGTTTAGAGGTATTGTGTGAGATTAAAATTTGTAATTTTTGTAATATTGTCATTTTTTATAATGCTACTTTCTAGGGTATATTGGCTTAGTATTTATAGCAATGATTATTATGAAGAACTAGCACAAAAGAATTCAACCAAAGAAGAATTAATTCCGCCTATTAGAGGGATAATATTAGATAGAAATAATACCCCATTAGCTGTTAATCAGCTTGGATTTTCAATATCTTTAAAACCACATTTAAGTAGTAATTTATTAGATGTAACAACTAATAAAATTCTAAAATGCTTTAGTGATTTAGATATTGATAAAATTATTAAAATATATAAAAGAGAAAATAGCTATTACAATCAAGATGAAATAGAAATTATAGATTTTATAGAGTATGAGAAGATAAATCCTTGTTATTTTGAGCTGAATTTAGATGATAATATATTAATAAAACCAAGTGTTAAAAGACTATATCCATTTAATTCTTTAGCAAGTCATATAATAGGCTATGTGGCAAGGGCAAATGCTGAAGATATGGTAAATAATGATGTTGTAAAAGTTACAAAAAAAATTGGAAAAACAGGCATAGAAAAATATTATGATGATATATTACAAGGCACGCCTGGCAAAAAAGTTACAAAAGTAAATTCCATCAATCAAGAAGTAGAAGAAATTGAGTTTAAAAAACCAATTATGGAAAATGACATAAAACTCACTATTGATATAAGAATGCAGCAGTACTTAGATGAATTGTTTAAAAATATTAGTGGTTCAGCAGTTGTTTTAAGTATTGAAGATGGCTCAATTATTGCAGCAGGTTCTTATCCAGAGTATGATTTAAATCCTTTTGTTACTGGAATTTCACAAAACGAATGGGATATGATGATACAAGATTTAGACCATCCATTTACAAATAAGATTATAAATGGTCGTTATCCACCAGGTTCAGTTGTTAAAATGGGCGTAGGCTTATCGTTTTTACAAAGTGGTAAAATAGATACTAATACTACTTTTACTTGTTCTGGTTCTTTTGATTTTGGTGGTAGAAAATTTAGATGCCATAATGTATATGGGCATGGGGTTATGGATTTAAGAACTGCTATTAGGTCAAGTTGTGATGATTATTTTTATAAAGGCAGTTTAAAAGTTGGAATAGCTGATATAAGTGCAAGTTTATATAAGCTTGGATTTGGTAGAAAAACAGATATTGATTTACCACTTGAGAGTGTTGGTATATTACCAAATAAAGTATGGAAAAGTTCAAGATATAATCAGCCTTGGTATCAAGGTGAAACTTTAATTACTAGCATAGGGCAAGGTAATTTCCTAGCAACTCCAATGCAAGTAGCAGTCTATACAGCAAAATTAGCTAGTGGATATGAAATAAAGCCACATTTTGTAGATGAAATAAATAAAGAAAAAGTTGAAATTGTTAAAAAAGATATTTTTACTCAAAGCGAACAACAAGATTTAAAATATATTAGAGCAGCTATGTATGATGTAGCAAATACACCTAAAGGCACAGGATATAAACCTTTATTGGAGAGTAAAATCACATTAGCAGCCAAAACAGGCACAGCGCAAGTTGTAGGGATTTCTCAAAGTGAAAAAAAGCGTATGAAAGAAGAAAATATGGAATATTATACAAGAAGCCACGCTTGGATGAATGCTTATGGACCTTATGAAGAGCCAAAATATGCCGTGGTTGTTCTAGTTGAGCATGGAATGCACGGAGGCGCTACTTCTGGGCCAATTGTTGCAAAAATATTTAATAAATTATTAGAATTAGGCTATATTGATGAGCAATATCAAAAGGGATTTAAAAAACATAAATGATATTTCAAATTCTAAATGTATTAAAGATAAATTATTATGATTAGCCTATTTTTTTGCAAGGATTTATATGTTTAGAGCATTTTATTTATCTAAAAAATGGTTTTTATGGTCTTGGGGCGGGAGTTTGCTTATTTTGCTTGCGATTTTTTCTCAAACCTTACTTAATGTACAAATCAATAATTGGTATAAAGATTTTTATAATCTCTTACAAGCAGCACCACAAAATAGCACTTACGAGCAGTTTTTAAGTGGCTTGAGTGATTTTTTATTTATAGCTTTACCTTATATTTTAATAGCTACATTAACAGCGTTTTTTTCTAGGCATTTTGCTTTTGCTTGGAGAGAAGCTATTACATTTGCTTATCTTAAGGCTTGGCGTAAGAATAATGATTATATAGAAGGCTCATCACAGCGTATTCAAGAAGATATATATAGATTTGCAAAAATCGTTGAGAGCTTGGGTGTTGATATTATAAAGGCTTTTATGACCTTGATTGCTTTTTTGCCTATTTTATATACTTTAGGGGCTAATTTAGTTTTGCCTATTTTTAATTTTCAATCAGGTTTAATTATGTGGGCTTTATTAACAAGCGTTGGTGGTCTTATTATATCTTGGTTTGTTGGAATTAAACTTCCTAATCTTGAATATAACAATCAAAAAGCCGAAGCTGCTTTTAGAAAAGAGTTAGTTTATGCAGAAAATGATAGAACCAATCACGCATTACCAGAGCAAATGTTTGAGCTTTTTACAGGGCTTAAGTTTAATTACAAAAGATTGTTTTTGCACTATGGATATTTTGATGTTTGGCTATATTTATACGAGCAATTTATGGTGATTTTTGCTTATTTGATAGTAGGGCAAAATTTATTCTTAGGAATAATTGCCCTAGGTGTTTTAGTTCAAATCAATAATGCTTTTAGTAGTGTTCGCTCAAGTTTTAGTGTTCTTACTAAAAATTGGACAACTATTACAGAATTAAGAAGTATTCACAAGCGTTTAAAAGAATTTGAAGAGCATATTAATTTTAAAATTAATTCTTAATTTATGTTATTTTGAATTAATTTTATTTGTATAAACTAATGGCATTTTTTAATTTTTAATAAAGGTTATTAATGAATTTTTTACAAAATCAAGCTTTAAAATATACTTGCAATTTTCTTAACAAAGAGCTTAAGTCTAAGTTTAATTTTAAAAATGAAGTTAATTTAGAAAAATCTAAAGATGGTAAAAAGGTAATGCTATATATTCATGTTCCGTTTTGCCATACTTTTTGTCCTTATTGTAGCTTTCACAAATTTGCTTATGATGAAGAATTATGTAAAGAATATTTTAAAACTTTAAGAATTGAATTACAGCAATTTAAGGATTTAGGATACGATTTTAATACACTTTATGTTGGTGGCGGAACTACTTTAATCAATGAAGCAGAACTTATAAAAACACTTAGTTTATGTAAGGATTTATTTAGTATTGAAGAGATTTCTTGTGAGAGTGACCCAAATCATATAAAGCCTGAAGCTTTAAAAGACTTTAAAGGGCTTATTGATAGGCTTAGTTGTGGGGTGCAGAGTTTTGATGATGAAATTTTAAGAAAAGTTAATCGTTTAGAAAAGTTTGGAAATCAAAAAGAATTAGTAAAAAAATTAGAATTAGCTAATGGGATTTTACCAACTTTTAGTATTGATTTGATTTTTAATTTTCCATCACAAACAAAACAAATGCTAATAAAAGATATTGAATTAGCTAAAAATATTGCTCCATCACAAATTACTTTATATCCACTGATGAAATCTAATCTTACTAAAGAAATAATTGCAGCTAAATTAGGCATAGATAAACAAGATAATGAATATGAATTTTATAAGATAATTTGCGAATACTTTAGTGATTATGAGCAAAATAACTCTTGGAGTTTTTCTAAGGATAGAACTAGTTTTAATGATGAATATGTAAGCACACATCACGAATACATTGGTGCTGGTAGTGGGGCTTTTTCTTTTACAAATAATAAGCTTTTAGTAAATGCTTTTAAATTAGATGATTATAAAGCTAAGGTTTTAGCTGGTAAAAATCAAAAATTAGCTCACATAGATTTTAGTCCTGAAGATAGAATTAATTATATTTTTCTAACAGAGTTTTTTAAGGATAATTTGAATATTAATAATTTTAATTCTAATTATAATTGTGATTTAGAAAAACACTTAGGGCTAAAACTAAAAGCAATGCAGACTATTGGAGCAATTAACATAAATAATGGTATTATTAATAATACTTTTTTTGGTAAATATCTAGCACTTACCTTGATGAAAGAATTTTATATAAATATGGATTTAGTAAGGGCTTATTTTAGAAAGGATTTATAATGAAAAAATATTTATTTTTACTAATAAGCTCAATGCTTTTTGCTAGAGAAAACCCATTTGTGCCTATTGTAAAAATCAATAATCCAAGTCCTATTGAAGAGATAAAGGAATTTAAAAAAACAGCTTTTAGTGTTCCAAGTGATGCTAGAATTTTAAATAAAATGAAACTTATTTATACAAATGTAGATGGGACATTGAAAGAATTTGAATTAGATATTAATGAAGCTCTTGATTGGCATAAAGTTTATATGCTACTTGACGCCCAAGAGCTTACAAACCAAGATAAAGAAGAAGCAAAAACTGAATTAAAAGAAGTTGATAAAATAAAACTTGCATTAAAAAATCAAGAAAATGCTAATGATGACAATTCTAATGTAGAGCAAAATACTACTAAAATTACTGAAGTTAAGAAAGAAGAAAACAAAGAAAATAAAATTAGTAAAACCACAGAATATACACCTTTATCATTAGACATATCAAATAATTTTAAAATAGTTATAGACAAAAAAAATATTTCAATTAAAACAAATAGCGAATTAATTAGGGAATTTAGTTTAAAAAAACCAAATAGAATTGTTATGGATTTTAAAATTAATCCAAGTTTAAAAAATAAATCATTTGAAATAAAAGCTAATTATTTTGATGAAATTTATACTGGAGTTCATAGAAATTTTTATCGTCTTGTAATAAAACTTGATGGTATATATAATTATAATATTGAAAAAAAATCTAAAGAATATTTAATTAAATTACAATAAAAAGGGGTGTTATGAAAAAAATAATTTTTTTAGGTGCTGGATATGCAAACTTATCTTTAATTAAAAGTCTAAGCAAGGAAGATTTAACAAAGGCTGAATTTTTGCTAATTAATAATAATTCATATCATTATAAAACTACAGAATTACATAAAATTGCAGCAAATGAGAGTGAAAAAAATATCAAAATTCCTTTAAAAGATATAATTCCTAGTGAAATTGTAATTATTCAAGATAGTGCTATTAAAATTGAAGGAAATAAATTATATTGCAAAAATACTGATTATGATTTTGATGAGATTTATGTAGGTTTAGGTGCTAATAAAAATACTTTTGGTATAGAAGGGCTTGATGAAGCTTATGAAATCGGAACTTATGAAGACGCTTTAAAAACCAAAGAAATTATTTATTCTAATTTAGAAAAATCTGAAAGTATTTATAAAAATATTGTAATTTGTGGAGCTGGATTTAGCGGTGTTGAATTATGTGCTTCTATAGCTCAAGTTTGCAAAAGCAAAGGAATTGATGCAAAAATTAGCATAGTTGAAGCTATGGATGAGATTTTGCCTATGTATAACAAAGATTTAGCAAAAATAGCAAGAAATTATCTTGAAAAATTAGGCGTAAAAGTTTTAACATCTCATAAAATTATTAAAAAAGTTGGGGATAGATTGTATTTAAACAATGAAGATACTTATATAGATTCAAAAAATATAATCTTTACAGCTGGCGTTAAGGGAAATGAAGTTATTAAAAATAGTGTATTTGAAAACAAAAATAATAGAATATTGGTTAATGAGTTTTTACAAGCGCCAAATTATTCAAATTGCTATATTTTAGGAGATTGTTCTTTAATTATGAATAATGATAGACCATTTGCTCCAACAGCTCAAATAGCTTGCAAGCAAGGTAATTATTTAGCAAGAAGTTTAAGTGCTAGATTAAATAATGAAGAATTTAAAGAAACATTTATTTATAAAGACCAAGGAAGCGTTTGCTCTCTTAGTGAAAAATATGCCGTTGCAAGTATTCAAGGCAAAGATTTTAGTGGATTTTTAGCAAAAGTTCTTAAAAAAATCACAGAATTAAAATGGCAATATAAATTATTTGGATTTAAAGGTCTATAAATTTTAATTCAAATTCTTTTTAGAATTTGAATTAAATTCTACAAAAATATTACGAATTTACACACTTTAAAATAAATTACAAAATTACACACAAATCTTACTCTTTATTAAACTTTAAAATCTAATGTTTGCTTAAAAATAAGGAGAAAGAATGGGAGTTTTAGAAAACTTTAAACAAATTGCAGCAATTCCGCATTGTAGTTTTGATGCAGTTAAATTAAAAGATTTTTTAATTAATTATGCAAAATCAAAAGGTTTTGAAGTATTAGTTGATAAGGCTGAAAATATTTTATGCAAAAAAGGAAATCCTAATATATGCTTGCAAAGTCATTATGATATGGTTTGTGTTGGAGATGCACCTAATATAAATATAATAGAAAGTGATGGATTTATTAAAGCAAACAATTCAACCTTAGGTGCTGATAATGGCATAGGAATTGCCATTATGATGGAAGCTATGAATGAGTTTAGCGACCTTGAATGTTTATTTACCGCTAATGAAGAAGTAGGGCTTATAGGTGCAAATAATTTAGAGCTAAAAATTAGTTCAAAACACTTATTAAATCTTGATAGCGAGTGTGTAGATAGAGTAATAATTGGTTGTGCGGCGAGTTTGATGATGAATGTAAATATTAAGCTAAATTATAAAAACCCTAGTAAAAAATATTTATATGAAGCTCATACTAAAGGCTATAAAGGCGGTCATAGTGGGATTGATATTATCAAAAACATTCCTAGTGCTATTAGTGATTTAGCTTTATTTTTATATAAAAACGATGCTGAATTAGTAAGTTTTAGTGGTGGGGAAAGAACCAATAGTATAAGTGTAAATGCTAAGGCTATTTTTTATAGCGACACTGAACTTAAATCTAGTGAAAATATTGAAATAACCAAGCTTGAGAGTAAAGATGAAAAAGTAATTCAAGAAGATATTTTAAGTCTAATTGCTAGTTATAAACACGGAGTTTGGTCTTATTCAAGGGATTTAAATATTGTAAAAACTAGCGTAAATCTAGCAATCATTAGTCAAAATAATGATGAATTAAAGCTTGAATTATTTGCAAGAAGCGATAATTCAGCAGATTTAGATGAAGTCTTTTATAAAACCAAAGCACATTTTAATAATTACGAAGTAAGACTACTTGCTAAAGATGAGCCTTGGGAGCCTATACCAAATGATTTTACTTATGCAGTGCTTAATTCTTTACAAAAATATAATCCAAAAGCTAGTATGAGTAGTATTCACGCAGGGCTTGAGTGCGGAGTGCTAAAAACTAAGCAAAATGAATTATTATGTGCTTCAATAGGTCCAAATATCCTAAGCCCACATAGTATTTATGAAAGATGTGAGATTAGCACAATAGATATTATTAAAAATACAACATTTGATTTAATTAAAAACTACAAATAAAAGGAGATAAAATGAGTTTTCGTATAGAACACGATACAATGGGTGAAGTTAAAGTTCCTGCAGATAAATTGTGGGCAGCACAAACACAAAGAAGTTTAGAGAATTTCAAAATCGGCACAGAAAAGATGCCTGTAGAATTAATCCACGCTTTTGCGCATCTTAAAAAGTCTTTAGCATTAGTAAATAATGATTTAGGCAAATTAGACAATGTAAAAAAAGATGCAATCGTTAAAGCTTGTGATGAGATTTTAGCTAATAAACATAATGATGAATTCCCACTTGCTATATGGCAAACAGGTTCAGGAACACAAACAAATATGAATCTAAATGAAGTTATAGCAAATCTTGCTACTAAACTTAGTGGAATGGATTTTACTAAAGAAAAAATAGTCCATCCAAACGACCATGTAAATATGAGCCAAAGCTCAAATGATACATTCCCAACTGCAATGCATATAGTAGCAGTCTTAGAAACTGAAAGGACTTTAATTCCTGCATTAGAAATTCTAGAAAAAACACTAGATAAAAAAGCAAAAGAATTTGAAAATATAATTAAAATCGGAAGAACTCACTTGCAAGATGCAACCCCACTTACTTTAGGTCAAGAATTTAGTGGATATGTATATATGTTGCAAAGCTCAAAAAGACATATTTTAAAAGCACTTGAAGATGTAAGAGAGCTAACAATTGGCGGAACAGCTGTTGGAACCGGAATTAATGCTCATCCAGAACTTAGTGAAAAAGTATCAGCAAAATTGAGCGAACTTTTAGGCACTAAATTTATAAGTAGCCCAAACAAATTCCACGGACTTACAAGTCACGATGCTTTAGTATTTTTACACGGAGCATTTAAAGGTCTTGCAGCAAATTTAATGAAAATAGCAAACGATATTAGATGGCTTGCAAGTGGTCCTAGATGTGGTTTAGGAGAGCTTAGTATTCCTGAAAATGAGCCAGGAAGCTCAATTATGCCAGGTAAAGTAAATCCTACTCAAAGTGAAGCTTTAACAATGCTTAGCGTTCAAGTAATGGGAAATGATGCGGCAATTGGGTTTGCAGCTTCTCAAGGTAATTTTGAGCTAAATGTATTTAAGCCTGTAATTATTTATAATTTCTTACAAAGTTTAAGATTATTAGCTGATGGTATGATTAGCTTTAATGATAATTGTGCTATAGGAATTACTCCAAATATTGATAAAATTACTTATAATTTAAATAATTCTTTAATGCTAGTAACTGCACTAAATCCACATATTGGCTATGAAAATGCAGCAAAAGTTGCAAAAAATGCTCACAAAAAAGGAATTAGCCTAAAAGAATCTTGCTTAGAATTAGGCTTAGTTAGTGAAGAAGATTTTGATAAATTTGTAGTTCCTGCAAATATGATTAAGCCAAAATGAGAGAATTACTTTTAGCAATAGAAAGTAGCTGCGATGATTCAAGCATCGCAGTTATTAATGTAAATACTTATGAATGTTTATTTTATGAAAAAATATCTCAAGATGAGCATAATGAATTTGGTGGAGTTGTGCCAGAACTTGCATCAAGGCTACATACTGAAGCTTTACCTAAAATATTAGCTAAAACCAAGCCATTTTTTAATGATTTAAAAGTAATTGCAGTTACTAATGAGCCAGGATTATCAGTATCTCTTCAAAGTGGAGTTGCAATGGCTAAGGCTTTAAGTGTGGCTTTAAATATACCATTAATTGCGATAAATCATTTAAAAGGTCATATTTGTTCTTTATTTTTAGATAAAGAAATAATGAATGATTTTTTAGTTTTACTTGTAAGTGGCGGTCATACTATGATACTTGAGATTACTAAAGAATATGATATAAATTTAATAGCAACTACAAGCGATGATAGTTTTGGAGAAAGTTTTGATAAAGTTGCAAAAATGCTAGGACTTGGTTATCCTGGTGGGGTATTTATTGAAGAATTAGCAAAAAATGAAAGCAATAATACTTATGAGTTTTCTTTACCAATCCCAAGTAAAAGTAGGCTTGAGTATTCATTTTCGGGTATTAAAAATCAAGTTAGATTAGCTATTAATGATTGTATAGCAAATAATACTTTAGATACTCAAAAAGCAAATATAGCAGCAGCATTTCAAAGAATTGCTTGTAAGCATATAATTAATAAATTAAACATAGTTTTGCATAATAAAAATTATAAAGCATTAGGCGTAGTTGGTGGTGCAAGTGCTAATTTATTGCTTAGGTCTAAATTAGATGAAATTTGTAAAAAAAATAATATGCAATTATTGTTAGCTCCGCTTAAATATTGTTCTGATAATGCTTTAATGATAGCAAGAGCAGGGGTTATTGCATACAAAAATAAAGATTTTGTAAATATAAGTGATGATATAATAAACCCAAAATCAAAAAATTTTAAAAGGCTTTAATTTAATGAAAAAAATATTTTTATGTTTAGGATTATTAGGTAGTTTATTAGCTAAGGATTATGGTAATTATATAAGTATTGATGAAAATGGTAAAAAAACTGCTAGATGGCATATTTATGAAGAAAATAATGAATTATTTGGCAAAGTTGTTAAATTGTTTGAATATGGCGATGATGAACTTTGTAAATCTTGTGAAAAAACTTATGATTATTTTACTTATGCAGAAGATGCTAGAAAGATGAAAATAGTAGGTGCGCCATTGCTTTATAAATTAAAAAAAGATGGTGAAAATTCTTATAAAAGTGGTTATATAATTGACCCAGAAAGTGGTAAATTATATAGAGCAAATGCAACTTTTAAAGATGATAAATTAATTTTAAGAGGATATGTTGGATTTTCTTTAATAGGAAGAAGTCAGACTTGGATTAAGGAAAAATAATGCAAGAGTTATTAACTCTTGCTAAAAGAGCAGCAAGAATTGCTGGAGATGAAATAATTGATATAAAACACCCTTTAATTAATACAAAACCAGATGGAACTTTAGTTAGTTCAGCTGATTTAAAAGCTAATGAAATCATATTTGATATTTTAGGAAAAAGTAAAATTAATATATGTTCTGAAGAACAGATTTTAGATTATGAAAAAAGAAAAAAATCTTTATTTTGGCTAATTGACCCACTTGATGGCACTAATAACTATTTAAAAAATAGAAAAAATTTTTGCGTTTGTATTAGTTTGATTGAAAATACAAGACCAATTTTAGGTGTAATTTATGATGTTTGCAATAAGAATTTGTATTATTCAGCTAAAAATATGCCAGTTTATAAAAATCAAGAAATCCTAAATAAAGTTAAAAAAGAATCAAATAAAGCTTTAGTATCTTTAAGAAAAGAACAAGATATAAATAATAGTAAAATTCCATTTAGCTACGGATATTCAGCATTAAATATAGGCTCTGCATTAAAGTTTTGTGCTTTATTAGAAGGCGATGCTGATGTATATTTAAGATACGAAAGGCTCAATTCTTGGGATTTAGCTGCCGGGGATTTTTTAATAAATCAAAGTGGTGGATTAATGTTAGGGCTTGATAAACAAAAATTGAATTATAATACGCCTAATTTTTCTTGCAAACCTTTTATAGCGTTTTCAAGTGTATTTAATAAGGATTAATATGAATATTTTTAACACACATAGAATAGTTTTTGAAGGCTCTTCGGTTAGCAAATATTTAAGTGATAATTTGACCTGCATTCAATTTAGTTTAAATGGTGTAATTGATGCTGGGTTTTTACCAAAACCAACTGATGATAATTTTATAAAGCATGTTTTTATTTCCCACACTCATTTAGACCATATTTGTGCTATTGCTTTATATGTTGATAATTATTTTTTAAAACTTCAAGATAGTATTTGTATATATGCTAGTAAAGAAAGTATAAATAATCTCAAAGAGCATTTTTTTAATAATAAAATTTGGCCTGATTTTGCAAAGATAAAATTACCAAATGGTAGTCCTGCTATAGTTTATAAAGAAATTAATGTAGGAGATAAGTTATTAATAGATGATATAACAATAGAGCCAGTTAAGAGCTATCATACTGAAGGTAGTTTTGGTTTTATTTTAAGCTATGATAAAGATAGTATATATTTTACTTCAGATACTTATTATCACGATGATATAGTGGAATTAATCAATAAAAGAACTGATATAAGACAAGTAATTGCTGATGTTAGCTTTGATTCTAGTATGGATAAATTAGCGAAAGCATCTAAGCACTTAACTCCAAAATTATTAAAAAAAATACAAGAGCAAGTAAGAGATGATGTGATTTTCCATGTATATCACATTAAATATTGCTTTAAAGATAAAATAGAAGAAGAATTAAGAGAATTTAATATCTTAAAAGATTATGGAATGATTATTAAAAATGGTTCATTTATGCAATTTAATACAAATTATCAAAGTGATATGATAAATGTATTAAAAAGACATAATTTAGACCAAGAACAAAAACTAGAAACCATACTTGAATGCTTTTCTCAAATTTCTAAAAACTCTGATTCTAAAGCCAACCTAAATACCTTAGGCGAAATGGTTAAACAAAACATTCAAGCTGATAGATGTAGTGTGTGGTTTATTGACAATGAAAGAAAAGAATATTATACCTTACACGCTGATGGAGTAGGTGAGATTAGAGTTCCTTTTGGTAAAGGAATAGTAGGTCGTGCAATTGAGACAAAAGAAGCTATTTTAGAAAATAATCCAAAAAGCAATCCGTATTTTGATAGCTCAAATGATGAGAGAACAAAATATAGCACTAAATCAATTTTAGCTATGCCTATTTTAAATAGTGAGCATGAAGTTATTGGGGTATTCCAAGCTTTAAATAAACTTACAGATATTAATAATAATTTTGATAAAGATGATTTAGATTATCTAAGAATTGCAGCTGATTATTCAGGTAAGATTTATGAAGGAATGAAATTCCAAGAAGATATTTTAAACGCTCAAAAAGATTTAATTTATTCAATAGCTGAAATGGTTGAGAGTAAGAGTGAAGAAACAGGAAATCATGTAAAAAGAGTAGGTAAAATAAGCGAAGCCATAGCAAGACAAATGGGGTTAAGCGAAGAAGAAGTAACGCTAATTAGTTATGGTGCTCCAACTCACGATATTGGTAAGATTGGAATTCCTGATGCTATTTTAAATAAACCTGGAAGACTTGATGAAAAAGAATTTAAAACTATGCAAAAACACGCACAAATAGGCTATGAAATGTTGCATAGATTTAAAGGTAAAATTATGGAAGCAGCAGCAATCATCGCTCACGAACACCACGAAAAATATGCAGGTGGTGGCTATCCAATGGGTAAAAAAGGTGATGATATTCATATTTATGCAAGAATTGTTTCTTTAGCTGATGTTTTTGATGCACTTGCAAGTGATAGATGCTATAAAAAAGCTTGGCCACTTGATGAAGTTTGCAAATATATTAGTGATAATTCAGGTTTTCAATTTGACCCTAAAGTGGTTGAAGCATTTTTTGCTTGTAAAGAAGAAATATTTGCAATAAAAGAAAAATATGTTGATAAATATATTGATGATAATTTAATGTGATTGTAATTTGTTGATTTTTTAGATTAATCCAAATTAATTTTTCATTGATTTGGATTAATTATTTGCTTTAATTTAAACTATTAATACTTTTTTAAATAAAATTATTTATAATCGCTCCTTTTTTTAAAATTAGGAGTAATTTAATGTTTTTTAAAAATAATAAAGAAATACAAGACAAGATTATTAACGAGTTAAAAGATAAAGAAGCTATTTTAAAAGCTATTTATAAAGAAATGGCTATTATAGAATTTGATACTAAAGGAAATATTGTTGATGCAAATGAGCATTTTTTAAAAGCTACAAAATATACACTAGCAGAGATAAAAGGTAAGCATCATAGAATATTTTGTGATAAACATTATGTTAATTCAAGTGATTATTCAATCTTTTGGCAAGAATTATCAAGAAATATTCCACAAAGTGGTCAGTTTAAAAGATTTGCAAAAGATGGTCAAATAGTTTATTTAGAAGCAAATTATTTACCAATAGTAGATGAACAAAATCAAGTTTATAAAGTAATTAAGTTTGCTGCTGATATTACAGAGCATGAAAATGAATTGTTGGACTTAAAAAACACAATTAATGCAGCAAGTAAGTCTATGGCTTTAATTGAATTCACTCCAAACGGAGAAATACTTGATGCAAATGATAATTTTTTAAATACATTAAATTACAGAAAAAGCGAAATTATAGGCAAACATCATTCTATGTTTTGTGATAGTGAATATGTAAAAAGTAGTGATTATAGAAAATTTTGGGAAGATTTAAGAAGCGGACATTTTCAATCAGGTCAATTTATAAGATATACAAAAGATAATAATCCTGTATATTTAGAAGCAAGTTATAATCCTGTTTATAATGCCGAAGGTAAGGTTTATAAGGTAATTAAATTCGCAAGCGATGTTAGTGAGCAAGTAATAAGAGATTTGAATAAAAATAAAATCGTAAGCGAGTTAGCACAAAAAAATGATGAAAGCACAAATGAAGGTAGTAAAGTTATTGCTAAAACCGTGCAAAATGTCCAAGAAATAGCAGAAATTATGAATGAAAGTAGTGAATTGGTTAATTCGTTAAATACTCAATCAGATGAGATTGTATCGGTTATTCAAACTATTAAAGATATTGCAGAGCAAACTAATTTATTAGCATTAAATGCTGCTATTGAAGCTGCTCGTGCTGGCGAGCATGGTCGTGGTTTTGCTGTGGTTGCTGATGAGGTTAGAAAACTTGCTGAAAGGACTGCAACATCAATTAATGAAATTACTTTAACAATTAATTCTATTAGAAATGTTAGTGCTAATGTTGTTGAGAGTATAAATAAAAGCATAGCTCAAGTAAATGATAGTGTTGTGTTAGCAAATACTGCAAATGAATGTATGAATAAAATCAAACAAAGTTCAGAAGAAGTAGCAAGAGCTATGGAAGAAAATAAATAAATATAATTTGAAATTCTTAGGAATTTCAAATTAGTTTTTTAAGTCTTTTTGCAATTCTTTTAAAAAAATTCTCGCAACATCACTTAATTTATCATCAATCCAAATTAACCTTAAATTAGAAGTAATTAATGGGTTTATAGGCTTAAAACATAAATCATCATTAGTGTTAATTAATTTATCAAGAGATAAAGCGTATCCAATATCTTCTTTAACAAAAATTGCAGCATTGTATAATAAATCATAAGTAGCTACTATATTTAGCTTATCTTGATTTTGCCTTAAAACATTTGGCATTTCTTGCGTAAAACCTTGTCTTGATACTATAAGTGGCATTTGAAATAAATCATTTATGCTTATATCTTTTTGCTTAGCGTATTTTGAAGTATTTTTCATAATAATCCCCCAAGTATCACTATGATTTAAATCTAAATAACTAAAATTGCTAATATCAAATTCTTGAACTACAACGGCAAAATCTATTAAAGAATTTTGTAATTTATTTACTACATTTTCATAATTACCACTGAATATATGAAATTTAAAATTTTTATTTTGTAGCTTTTTAGCAGTTTTTGCTATTTTGGCTATTCCAATTGATTCAGCACAGCCTATATAAACATCTCCACCATTAAAATCTTTTAAATTTTTAAATTCTTGCTCGGTTTTATCAACTAAATCTAAAATATCACAAGCTCTTTTATAAAGCATTTCTCCTTCTTTTGTGAGAATGATTTTATAATTTGTTCTAATAAAAAGTTTTTGCCCTAATTTTGTTTCCAAATCTTTTAATTGTCTTGATAGATTTGGTTGAGTAAGATTTAATTTATTAGCTGCTTTAGTTATATTTTGTAATTTTGCAGATTCTATAAAGTATTTTAAAACTCTAATTTCCATAATATTCCTTAGAAATAATTAATTTTTATAATTAATTATATATTATAAGTATTTGATATTTCTTTTAAAAATAAATAAAATTATTTTACTTTTAAAACAAGGAGATTTTTTATGAATAATTTTATTTTTCACAATCCAACTAAGATTTATTTTACTGATGAAGTAGAGCAATCTTTAGAATTTGAATTAAGTAAATATGGTAAAAACATTGTTTTGGTTTATGGTTGTGGCTCGGTGCATAAAAATGGTATTTTTAACCAAATTGTAAAAATACTAGATAAATTAGGCAAAAATATAGCATATATTGATGGTGTTATGCCAAATCCTACTTTAGAAAAATTAAACTCAGGTGTAAAGATAGCAAGAGAGCATAAAGCTGATTTTTTATTAGCTTTAGGTGGCGGTTCTGTTTGTGATTATACAAAAGCTTTAGCAGTTAGTATAAACTCAAGCGATGATTATTGGGATAGATATTTTATAAATCAACTTGAGCCAAATTGTGATGTAGTTTCGTTAGGTTGTATTTTAACAATGTGTGGGACAGGCTCTGAAATGAATGGTGGTAGTGTAATTACAAATGAAAAAACTCATCAAAAAATAGGAAAAGTTTTTAATGATAAAAGAGTATTTCCTAAGTTTTCTATATTAAATCCTAAATACACTTTAAGTCTTAGCAAATATCAAATGATAAATGGAATTTATGATGCGTTTAATCATATTTTAGAGCAATATTTTTCAAAAGAAGATGATAATGTGAGCGATTATTTAGCAGAAGGGCTTATGCGTTCAATAATCTCATCAAGCAAAATTGCAAATAAAAACCCTAATGATTATAAGGCTAGAAGCGATATTATGTGGGCAAGTACTCTAGCATTAAATACTATGCTTCATTGTGGTAAAAATGGAGATTGGATGGTTCATATGATAGGTCAGGCAATTGGTGGCTTTACCAATGCAACGCACGGAGCTACTTTAAGTGCTATTAGCTTGGCGTATTATGAATATATAATGCCTTATAATATTGATAAATTTAAAAGGTTTGCTATTAATGTCTGGGGTATAAAAGACAATAAAAGCGATGAAGAAATAGCTAAATTAGGACTATTTGCTATGAGAGATTGGATGAGTGAGCTAGGTCTTTGTATGAATATAAAAGATTTATTAGTAGATGAAAGCTTGATTGAAGATATTGCTAATAATGTATTCATCTTAAATGGTGGTTATAAGGAGCTTAATAAAGATGAAATTATTCATATACTTAAGAAAAGTTTTTAGCATTTTTATTGGTTTAGGAGCTTTTTGTATGTTAAATGGATTTAGCAATGATGAAATATATGTTGAAATAAATAATCAAGAATTAAAAATAAAATTAGAAAGTAATTCATCATCAACTGCTCTTTATGAAGTATTACAAAAGTCTGATTTAAATATCTTGATGAATGATTATGGTGGGTTTGAAAAGGTAGGAAGAATTGATAAAAATCTTCCTACTAATGATAAATATTTTCAAGCTAAAGCACTTGATGTGATTTTATATAATGCTAATAATATAGTAATTTATTATGATAATAATTCTTGGAGTTTTACTAAATTAGGAACAATTTATGGCATTAGTAAAGATGAGTTAAAAAAGCTTTTAGGTAATGGCAAAATTAATGCTAGGTTTTATGTTAAAAATAAGGATTAATTATGATTAAGTATGTAAAAGCAAATTCTATTGAGCATAAACTTATGCTTAAACAAGCTAAAGAAGCTATGAAAATAACTTTTAAAATTAACAATACTTATAATGAACCAGAAGAATTAAATAAATTATTTTCTCAATTAATTGGTAAAGAAGTAGATGAAAGTTTTACTTTATTTCCGCCTTTTAATACGGATTGCGGTAAAAATATTTCAGTAGGCAAAAATGTATTTATAAATAGCGGTTGTAAATTTCAAGACCAAGGAGGAATTTATATAGGAAATAATGTTTTAATAGGGCATAATGTAGTATTAGCTACTATAAATCATGATATAAATCCATTTAAACGCTCTGATATGGTATTAAAACCAATAACAATAGAAGATAATGTTTGGATTGGTTCAAATGCCACAATACTTAGCGGAGTAAAAATTAAAAAAGGCTCAATAGTAGCAGCTGGTGCGGTGGTTACTAAAGATGTTGAAGAATTTCAAATAGTAGCAGGAGTTCCAGCTAAATTAATTAAAACTATAAAATTAAGCTAATTAATAAATTAGCTTAATAATTTTTCTTGTTGAGTTTTTATGATATTTACAATTGAGCGAATATTATCAATTGTATATGGTAATGGTAGAAAATCTACTTCTTGAATAATTTTTTCAACATTAGGTGTTATTTTGTGGTTGTTTAATATGAGAATTAATTTAAAACAATATTCATCTTGTGCTTTTACTAAACGATTTAAATCATATTCATTAAAAGTATTGATTAGATTTGCGTCTAATAAAACAGCTCTATAAGCGCAATTTACTCCATCTTCAATTTTCTCTAAAAGACCATTACTTGATTGATTTTGAACGCAGTTAATTTCATAGCTTTCAAGATTTGCAGTGATTGTTTTTGATATGTCAATATTGTTATGAACTATTAAAACACTTAATCTATCTTTTGGAGTTACATCTGGTAAATTATTTTCTTTATCATTGATTAGTATTGGGATACTAAGACAGATTGCGTGATTAATTCTTTCATTTGTATCCTTAAAGGCATAACTAGAACCATCAATTTTTTTCATATATCCACTAAATTTATGTAATTGTTCTGAAATAGATAGTTTTTTAGGATTAGTAAAGCTTTTAAATAATTCAGTTTTTTTATCATCAACAACACCACAAACTCCAATATCAACACACAAAAGAGTTCTGTTTTGCATATTATTAATAATCCCAATATCAATAAATATGGTTTCATTTTCTACATTTTGATTAATCAAATCAGCAGCAGCCCAAATAGCATTGATAATATTTGTATAATCTCCATAAAAATACCTATTTGGCATACATTTTTCATTGTTATCGTTTAGATATAGCATATCTTGTCTAACTAAAAATATGTTATTTTTAACACTAGCTTCGTAATTTAGCGTTTTGAAAAAATATAAAAATACTTCTTGTAAATCAAAATATAAAGATGATTTTTCAAAACTTTCACTTTCAAATTCTGCTTCATCGCTAACACTAAACATTTTTACTTTTTTAGTTTTTAATTTCATTTTTAGCTTGTAAATATAAGCTAATAATAAAACTATTAAGCCACCTAAAACTACAAATAAAAGTATTGTATCTTTATCAGAAAAATCTATTTTAGAATCTGCAAATAGATAGGTTGAGATTAAAATTAATAATAATTTTTTCATATTTTCCTTTCAAATAATAAGCATTGCATCGCCGTATGAGTAAAATTTATATTTATTTTTAATAGCTTCTTCGTAAAGTTTTAAAGTATTTTGCCTACCTATAAAACTAGCTACTAACATAATTAAAGTTGATTTTGGCAAATGAAAATTTGTTAATAAATAATTTTGTCTAATTGGCCTATTAGATGGGTTTAAAAACAAATCGCATTCGCCACTACTTTTTTTTGTCCTTGCATAATACTCTATTGTTCTTGTAGCAGTTGTGCCAACCCCTAAAATAGGTATATCACTATTAATTAATTTTATTGCTTCATCGCTTAGATTAAAGTATTCGCTATGCATTTTATGTTCTTGTATGTTTTCACATTCTACACTAGCAAAAGTTCCTGCACCAACATGTAAAGTAATATAAGCACTTTTTTTATCTTTTAGACTATCTAAAACTCTATTTGTAAAATGTAATGACGCAGTAGGTGCTGCAACAGCTCCAATATTTTTAGCAAACACGCTTTGATAATTTATCTCATCATCTAAATTATCCATTCTTTTAAGATATGGTGGTAGTGGAATATGTCCGATTTTTTCGCTAATTTTTAAAACTTCATCGGTTTTTAAAACTTCATTGTTTTTGCAAAATTTCACAATTCTGGTGCCATCTGCGTTTAGCTTTAATATTTTTGCGTTTAAATTATCTTGAAAAATTAAAATATCATCTTCTTTAACTTTACCCCTAATTTGCACTAAAAACTCATCATTTGCTAGAATTTTATTTATAAATAATTCACATTTTGCACCACTAATTTTATTGCCATAAAATCTAGCTTTAAATACTTTAGTATCATTAAAAATCAAAGCACATTCAGGCAAAAAATTAGCTAATTCATAAAATACACTATGAGTAATTTTTTCACTATTTTTTTCATATACTAATAGTTTTGCACTATCAGCAGGATTTGCAGGGTATTTTGCTATTAATTCTTCTGGCAAATCATAATCATAAGAACTTAGTAAATTATCAAGCATTTTTATCTTCTAATAATTCTTTTTCATCATCTTCGCTATCTATATCAGGGTCAGCTGGATTTACTACTTTAGCAATATAAATTGAAATAGCATAAAGCCCAATTAAAGGAATTGCCATTAAAAATTGCGAAAATACATCAGGCGGGGTCATAATTGCTGCAAATATAAAAATAACTAATATAGCAACTCTAAAATTTCTAATAAGAGTTTTTTCAGTTACAAGACCAATTTTTGCTAAGAAAAATATAGCAACAGGTAATTCATATCCTAATCCAAATGCAATTACTAATTTTGTAAAAAAGCTCACATATTCAGAAATTGAAGGCATAGCCTTATACTCTCCACCGCTAAAATTGATTAAAAAATCAAAAGCAATAGGAACTACTAAATAATAACAAAACGCCGCACCAATCAAAAACATAATAGTAGCACTAAATACAAAAGGCACTACAAATCTTTTTTCATTTTCATATAAACCTGGTTCAACAAATTTCCAAGCTTGCCACAAAATTATAGGCAATGCTACAAGAAATGCTGCAAATAAAGAAACTTGCATAGCAGTGAAGAAATTCTCTTGTGGTTTATAAAATATAATTTCAGAGCCTTCAGGCAATACATTCATAAGTGGAACACAAATAAAATGCAGTATTGGTTTCCAAAATACAAAACATACAAAAAAAGCTAAAATCAAAGCAACTACACTAATAAATAATCTTTTTCTAAGTTCAACTAAATGTGGTTTTAATTCTTCAAACATTTTCGCTCTTTTCTTTTAAAAATTGTTCTCTTTTGCTAAGTTGCTTTTCTTCTGTATTTGTATTTTTTTCTTCTGTAGAATTTGAATTTTGATTTGAGTTTTCTGTATTTTTTACACTATCAATAGTGCTATTTAAAGCATTTTGTGCGTCTTTTTCAAAATCACTTAAAGTATTTTTAATCTCATCAAATTCTTCAAAGCTTAGTTTTTTTCTGATACTATCATTTGCTTTTGTGATTTCTTCTTTATATTTTCTAGCTTCATCTTTTAATTCGCTAATATTGATTTCGTTTTCTATACTTGATTTAGCTTCGTTAATTTGTTTTTTAACAGCCTTTAATAATTTTGCGATTTCAACTATAGTGCCAGGTAGTTTTTCAGGTCCTAAAACCAAAACAGCAACTATTAAAATAATAACAATTTCCATAAAACTCATAATAAAACTCTTTTAGATAATTTTTTGCTGAATTTATCTAATTTTTTTTAATCGTTAGTTTAAATTAAGTTTTGCTACTTAATCTTTTTAAAGTTATATTTAGTTATATTTAATTAATATATTTACTAATTATTAAATTATTTTAAAGGGGTAAAATATGAAAATTAATTCAAATAATTATAACTTACCATTACAAAAGCCAAATAATAATCAAGCATTAGTTCAAGGAAGACTTGAAAATAAAGAAAATGCAAAAAGATATGATGATTTTATTAAAATGTTTTACCCCGATACTCACGATAGCTTGGATTTTAATTACCCAACTAATAGCAATGAAGCAAAAATCCAAAGTATGGTTATTTATATGTTACTTGAACATCAAGATGCTTTATATGGCGATATGTATACGAATACAATTTATGAAAGAGCCTTTAGTCCTGAAGCAAATCAAGATGTGCAAAAAGATTTAAAAGATTTTTTAAAGGAGCATTCTGATAGCTTAGGAGATTATAAATGGAATCAAGATGTAATAATAGCAAAGCTATTTAATGCAAGAAATATTAGCGAAGATGAGTTTAAGCAAAGATATCTAGCAAGAATTGATGAGATAAAACAAGGCAAAGAGCATGAAAGTATCCAAAATAGTGAAAATACAAAACCAAGTGATGAAATATTAACAATAAATAAAAATGATGAAAAAGTTGAAGATAAAAAAGACAAAACTGAAGATAAAAAACCTTACGAAGCCATAGAAGTAAAAGGCTCTAGCACTCGTGAAAGTATGGAAGATATTTTAAGCAAACTTGATATTCAAAATATCAAAGATGAAAGAGATTTATTAGCTATTTTAATGGCATATAAAGATAGCAAGAATTTATATGATAAAAGAGTTTAAAATAAAGGAATAATTATGAAAATAAATTCTTATTCAACATATCAAATAACTAATATAAGCAAAAAAGAAACAAATAACGAGATTAAAAAAGTAGATAATAAAGCAGATGATAAAAAGGTAGGAGTTGTTTTAGGATACGGAA
>NZ_JACGAX010000017.1:0-40981 GCF_020138145.1 Campylobacter sp. RM9334 | reverse complement strand
GGTCGTGGTGTTCGTGGGAGTGATTAGAATTATGGTGTGAATGATTATGGGAGTGGTTATGGTGTGAGTGATTACAAGAATGATTGTTTGAATGTTGTTTTATTGGTTTATGAATTAAGTCTTGATAGGTGCAAGTCATTGTTTTTCCTTTAAATTTAGTTTAAACAAATAAATAACAAATGTAACATTTATTTCTTAATTTAAAATAAACTTAAAAAATATATTTGAATTAAAATTAAAATATTTTATAATTTTAGGAGCTAAAAAGCTCCTATTTTTAGCCGTTGAATGTGGTATTGTAATCAAGATAAACAACATGAGTTGCAAGGTATTCATAAAGTCCGTGCTTACCATCAGCACCACCTATGCCACTCTTTCTAAATCCTGCGTGAAAGCCTTGCATAGCTTCAAAATTCTCACGATTTATATAAGTTTCGCCAAACTTAATCTCACGGCAAGCTCTCATAGCTGTGTTTAGATTTTCTGTATAAATACTACTTGTAAGTCCATATTCACAATCATTTGCCATATCAATTGCTTCATCTAGTGTATCAAAACTTGTAACTGGTAAAATCGGCGCAAAGATTTCTTTTTGCATAATATCACTCTTATGGTCTGCATTGCTAAGTAGTGTAGCTGGGTAGAAATATCCACTAGTATCAGTAATCTTACCACCAACTTCTAATTTTGCACCTTGCTCAAGTGCGCGTTTTAGCATTGCATCAGCATTTTTAACACCCGCTTCATTTACAAGTGGCCCCATATCAAAATTACCTTTTGCAGTATTTCCGAATGTAATTTTGCTAAATTCATCAGCCATTTTATTAATAAACTCATCATATCTTGATTTATGCACATATACGCGTTCTGCACAATTGCAAACTTGTCCGTTATTACAAATTCTACTTGCTTTAATTGCAGGAATTACTAAATCCATATTTGCATCTTTGCATACGATTGCAGGTGCTTTTCCACCAAGCTCAAGATTTACTTTTATAACATTTTTTGCAGCTGCTTGCATAACTCTAACTCCAGCTTCTACGCTACCTGTTACACTTACCATTCCAATTAGTGGGTTTGAGCTTAGCTCATCTCCAACCTCACTTCCTTTTCCGCTAACAAGTGAGAAAACTCCTTTAGGAACTCCAGCTTCGTGAGCTAATTTTGCAAACTCAAATGCGTTGTTTGGAGTTTCGCTACTTGGCTTAATTACTATTGTATTTCCTGTTACAAATGCAGGTGCAAGTTTTCTAACTATTAAGAAAAACGGGAAGTTCCAAGGTAAAATTCCTGTCGTAACACCAATTGCAGTTCTAAATAAAAATATATTTTCATTTGCTCTATCGCTTTGAATGATTTCGCCTTCATAAGTTCTTGCAAATCCTGCCATATAATCTAAATAATCAGCCGCAAAATCAATCTCAACTTCAGCTAAACCTCTAACCTTGCCTTGCTCTTCTTGTAAAATATCAGCTAGTTTTACTCTATCTCTACGAATTAATTGTGCGATTTTTTTAAGGTAATTTGCGCGTTCAACCGCTGGAAGTGCTTCCCATTCTCTACCCGCTCTTTTTGCAGCTTCAAGCGCTCTTTTAGCATCATCTCTTGTGCCTAGTGGATATTCACTAACTTGCTCTTTTGTAGCAGGATTATAAACAGGTGCCATTTCTCTTTTTTCAGTAACAAACTCACCATCAATATACATTTGATAACTCTTCATAACTTCTCCTTTTTTAAATGATTTTGAAATATCTTATCAAGGAATATTAATTATTTTTGTATATTCAAAAAAAATTATAATTTTTTTACGAGAATGTGAAAAAAAGTAACACTTTAGTATTTTTAAAAAAAGAATTTGAAATAAGTATTTCAAATTCTGTAAAAGTTATTTTCTATAACCCATTGTAAATATTTCATTTGAGCTATCATCTAAAAGATTTAAATACCTTTCATAATGCTTTAAAATATCTACTATTATTTCTTTTTCATTTAAATATTTTATATCATAACCTAGTCTATCATCGCCAAAAAATGTTATAGGTCTATATTCAAATTCCTTTGATAAATTAGGCAAATTCTCATCATCTAATAAGGTTTTATTTACTTCGTGTTTTTCTATTTTTACCCCGTAAATAAAATCTTTTGATAAGTCTTTTTTAATCACTAAACTAATTTTATTTTTTTCTTCTTTTATTAGTGCTTTTAATCCACGCTCGCTTAATTTATCACAAATCTTTTGCATAGCAGGTTTTACAAGCTCGTTTAAAAACTCTTGCATATCTTTTATTTGAGATTGTTTTAAAATTAAATCAAGCCTTTGTTCCCAAAAATCTCCACTCCAATAAACACTAGCCTTGCTAACTCTTGTATTAAAATATCTACTATCAACTATTAAGCCTTTAAGTAGTGATGCACACATAATTACAAGCATTAAAGCAAACGGAAGTGCAACTATCATAGTAACGCTTAAAATAGTATCAAGACCACCAGAATATGATAAAGATATTGCAATAGCAATTAAACTAATGCCCCATAAAATACTTTGCCATTTATAAGGTTTTTCTTTGCCGCCACTTGCTAAAGAATTTAAAACAAATATCCCACTATCAGCAGAAGTGATAAAAAATAAAACTAAAACTACTAGAGCTAAAATAGTGCTAATTTGTGAAAATGGTAAAAGATTTAAAAACTCAAATAATAATTTTTCAGAACTTTGAGAAAAATTACTTAAAATTTCATTATATTTTAAAGCAGAATTTCCAAATACACTAAACCATAAAACATTAAAAGAAGTAGGAACAATCAAAACTCCAAATATAAATTCTCTAATAGTTCTACCACGAGAAATTTTTGCTATAAAAAAGCCAACAAAAGGCGCCCAACTAAGCCACCAAGCCCAATAAAAAATAGTCCAAGAATTAAACCAGCTAATATAATCTTTATTATATGTATAGGTTTTAAAACTAAGCTCAACTATATTTGAAAAATATAGCCCTAAATTAGAACTAAAATCAGATAATAGCTCAACCAAATCACCACTAACTAATACAAAAATCATTAGTAAAAACGCTAAAAGCAAATTAATCTCGCTTAATATTTTAAGCCCTTTATTAACTCCACTAATAGCTGAAATAGTAGATAAACTAACAACTATTAATATAATAATTGCTTGTTCGCTAAATGAAATATCACTAAGCCAAGCAATATTAACAAGTCCTGCATTTAAAGAACTTGCAGAATATCCAAGTGTTGTGCTAATTCCAAAAACGGTTACAATTAATGCCAAAATATCAATAACATTGCCCCAAAATCCATAAATTTTATCTTTTAAAAAAGGATAAAAAGCACTTCTTAAAGTTAAAGGCATTTTATAGCGAAAACCAAAATAAGCCATAGCTAAAGCACAAACCCCATAAATAGCCCAAGGATGAATTCCCCAGTGAAATAGAGTATGAATTAAAGCTTCTTTATCATCTATATTTAATGATTTTTTATGAATTATAGGCTCAGCCACACCAAAATACATAAGCCCAACGCCCATTCCAGTAGCAAACAACATAGAAAGCCAAGAAAAAAAGCTAAAACTAGGCTCATCATCATCTTTACCTAATTTTATATCTCCAAATTTAGATAAAGCTAATAAGACCATAAATCCTACAAAAAAACTAACACTAAGTATAAAAAACCAAGAAAAATTAGTAAAAACTGAAGTTTTAATATTATTCAAAATACTACTTGTAAATTCTGGTAAAAATATACTTAGTAAAACTAAAATTACAATAAATACTATGCTTGGAACAAACACAGCGGGTAAAAAACTCGTTTTTATCTTCATATTTTCTCCTTGCGTTTTCAGTCTAACAAGGCTTAGTTAATGAGATTTGCAAGATTTAGATGATAATTACATAATTTGTCTATATAAAAGAAAAATTAGCCATTAACCTAAAAAATTTTTTATATCAATTTCTTCAAAAAAAATTATATAATTTTTAATAAATTTTTTATAAATATATATGTAATAATCATAAAAGATAATAATAAAAAATAAAAATTATAATATGCAAATACACTTAAAAAATCTAAAATTAAAATATTATAAGATTTTAAAAAAGATTGATATATCAGCATATTTAGAATTAAAATAGCTAATATAAATAACTTAATAAGTAAAGATTTTTGACTTGTATTAGTGTTTATATTAGTATTAAGATTTGCAAAAATCATTATAAATAAAAACAACAATAAAAATACAAAATTAAACCCTAAAAATAAAACTTCACTTTTTAATAAATAATAATTTATAAAAGGATAAGATAAAAATAAAATCAATAAAATATTTTTATATACTTTCTTAACCCTATAAACCAAGCTAATGCCTAGAATATAAAGAAAAATAAATACAAAAGATATATTTGAAATTTGAAAAATATATTCAAATAATATATATAAAAAAGCAAAAAATATACCTAGTAAAGCTAAGAATTTAAAATAAAGTTTTTTAGATAAATCTATATGAAAATTCAATAAAAATATATTTAGTAAAATCTCTTTAATTTCTTTCATTTTCAATACTCTTTTGTATATTATCTAGCTTATTTATAAAATAATCAAGCTCATTTTTATCTTTAAAAACACTTAGAATTTTATCTAACATAATATTGTCTATTTTGGTGCAAATTAGTGCTAATTCTTTGGCTTTTTTTGTAGGACTTAAAATAAAGGCTCTTTTATCATTTTGATTAGTTTTTCTAATTACTAAATCTTTTACAACAAGCTTATCAACTATTGCTTTTATTGTGTTTTGGTCTTTTTGGGTAAGTTCTGAAAGCTCTTTTTGTGAGATTTTTGGGCTTTTACATAAAGCATTTAATACTATCCATTGTTCAGGTGTAATGTCTAAGTCTAAAAATAATTTATGTAAATGCTGATAAATAATCCTAGCAGTCGCACAGATTTTAATACCTATATTCATATTATCTCCTTGCAACTGCTATTTTAACTATTAATTGTTATCTAATTTTGCTTTTATATGTCCTTTGTATTCTTTATACCAAGCATCTATGCCTTCTTTTCCTATGATATATGGATGGGTTTTGAAATTATTATTATAAATATTTTCTAATTTTTCATATCCATTATTTCTAAATAAATGTGATTCTAGCTTTGCTACTACATTGTTTTTATCAAGCTCTTTTTTAAACTCATCTAAAGATTTATTATAAGCAATTTGTAGATTTTTATCTTTTGAAATTCCATTTCCACCCCATAAAAATACATTAAATTTCTTACCATTAAACGAGCTTTCAAAGATAATTGAAGTAGTTCCTATGGTATGCCCTGGGGTTAAGAAAGTTTTAATTTCTTTATTACCGAGCTTTATTATTTCTTTATCTTTTAGTAAATGATTAATCGTTGGCTTAGGGTATTTCGGGTCATTTGGGCCTTCGTTGTATGAATACATAAAATCCTTATCTATAGCACTCATCATAACTTTTGCGTTATATTTATCTTGAAAATACTTAGCCCCACCATAATGATCACCATGCCCGTGAGTAATTAAGACAATTTTTACATCTTTTGGGTCTAAATTATAAGCTTTTAACTCATTTTCAATCACTTTTGCATCATCATTATCCCACATAGCATCAATTAAAATTATGCCTTCGCTAGTTGTTATTGCGTATGCTACAACGCTTTTTGTCCCAAGACAATAAACATCATCAAAAACCTTAGTAGGCTTTAGCGGAGTATGGTCGTGTAATAATCGTAAAAGCTCCTTAGGAGGCGTGTCATCATTAGCTAATAAATTAGCACCTAAAATACTAAATGCACAAAATAAAATCGTTGCAAATCTTTTCATACTAGACCTTTCTTTAAAAATTAATATGTATGCGTATTAAATTTACACCATAAAAATTAATAACAAACTTAAAGTCTATTAATTATTTCTATTTCGCTTTGTTTAAAGTCTAGCGTTTGGGCTTTATTATTTAAATTAAGCTCTATATAAACAACATCACTTAAGCTAGATAAAATCAATACATCTTTTAATACATAATTTCCATCGCTTAATTTACAGATATTTTTCTCTCCTTTTTTAATATCACAATCATTAATATCTAGCTTTTTATAATTTATAAAATAACTCATATATAAACTATTTTTACTAACCACAATATCAGTTCTAAACCCACCAATGTTGGCTAATTTAACAACTTTAATATCAAGACTAAAAAAATACCAAATAGAGCAAATTATCCAAATAATTTTTATAATCAAACTAAATCTTTTAAAAAAATATGCAAAAAAACATAAAGTAATAAATATAGCCATCATAACATTTAAACAATGATTTATCGTTGGAAAAGTTACATTTTCGTTTTGATATATTTGAACTAAACTTAAAAATACTAATTCAATTATGATAATTACTATAATTACAAATAATAAAAATACTCTTTCATACAAAAAATTAAGAATTTTAAAGCCAAATTTATTTGACTTTTTTCTTTTACAAGCTAAAAGCACAACAAATTCAATCATAACATAAGGAATAATCCCTATAAAAATAGAATAAACAAAACACACATATCCAAATGTAAGTAATAAATTAAAATCAAATCTAGGCAAATACCCAACTTCAAATAAATAATATTTTGTATAAGCTATTACAGAAACAAAAGTTATTAAAACTAAAGAAAATCTCATAGTTTTTACAAATATATTGGCAAGTTTTAATAATTTAAAATAATTAAAATAAAGCCTTTTAAATTCTCTTTTGTAATTTAACATTAATCTTTTAGTATTCCTAGCAAAACAAATTCTAAATTTCTTTAAAAATTTATCAGACATTTTTACTCCTTTTTTTAAATTTAGCAAAAATATCTTTTACTTTTTAAAAAATTCAATAAATTTTTTAATATTTTTATATAATAAAAAAAATTATAAGGACAAAATATGAACTCAAGCTTATTTTTAATGGGAAGAATAAAAGAACTATCAAATGAATTGATTTTAAAAGAACTTAGCAAAAGAGTAGAATTTGATTTATCCTTTTCTCACGCTGATATTTTAAATATATTATTTGATGAAAAAGAATATTGTATGGTTCAAATAGCACAAAAAATACATAGAAGCAAAGCTACAATTAGCTCTTTAATAGACAAATTAGAACAAAATGGATATATCACAAAAAGCCAAAGTAGTAACGATAGTAGAATGTATTTAATAAAAGCAACTCAAAAAACTTTAGATTTAAAACCAATATTTGAAGAAGTATCAAATATAGTTTTTGAAAAATTACTTAAAAACTTTTCAAAAGCAGAAGAGTTGTTTTTAGAAGAATTATTAGAAAAAATGCTAAATAATATAAAAAATTAAAATATATTTAACTTTTTATGCAAAAATAGTTCGTTATCAAACTAAAAAGGAGTTAAAATGAGTAATGGATTTAGCGTAAAAAGTCTAGGAGAATTTAAAAATATTCAAAGAATTGATTTAAAAGAAGCTTTAGGATTTACATCTTGTGAAATAAGTATTAACACAATGGAAGCAAATACTAATGTGCCTTTTGTTCATCATCATAAAGAAAACGAAGAAGTTTATATTATCTTAGATGGTAACGGGGAAATAAAGTTAGATAATGAACTAATTTTAATTAAAACAGGAGATATAATTAGAGTTGCACCTAGTGTAAAAAGACAGATTTTTGCAAAAACTCAACTAAATTATATCTGTATTCAAGCAAAAGAAAATTCTCTAACCCAATACACTTTTAGCGATGGCGTAGTAGAGTAATTTAACTTAGGAGCAATCCTAAGTTAAGCAAATATATTAATCAAATAAGTATTCAAACATTTAAAAACTCTGTTATGAATACTTTCTTCGCCATCATTTCTTCCAATCCACATAAAACTCTCCTTAAATATCTTATACTTTAAGTTGTTTTAATTAAATAAACAAGAAATACTTAAAAATTGAGCTTAATATGTGTAATTTGGTAATAAAATTAGGAAATAAATTCCTAATTTTGTAAAGATTTATAAATCACATCTAAAACGCTGCCATCACGATATTCTACAACGCCTACTACCTCATCGCCAAATTTAATACTAGCTGGTTTGCCTGTGATTTTTTCTGCCATTTCTTTTAGTTCTTCAATCGTATATAATTTAATACCTGCTTTTGTGAAATTCTCTATTAAATCAGTTCTTTTAGGATTTACTGCAATTCCATAATCAGTGCAAACCACATCAACATTTGCTCCTGGGGTGCAAATTGTGCTTACATTATCAACTACGATTGGAATTCTAGCACGAATTAATGGTGCTAAAATCATTGCAATTTTTGCACCTTCAGCAGTATCTTGGTGTCCGCCTATTGCTTGATTAATAACACCTGTTGAAGTAGTAATTACATTTACATTGAAATTCGTATCAATCTCAAGTGCTCCTAACATTACAAAATCTAATTGATTTACCGCTGGAGTAACTAGATTTGGATTTGCATAAAAAGATGCTGATATTTCATAATGTTTTGGGTTTTTTGCAAGTGAGCTAACAGCATCTAAATCAAAACTTTGAGTATCAAAAAGCGCATCCATCAAACCATTTTCATGTAAATCAACTAAAGCAGCAGTGATACCACCAACACCTAAACTAGCAGTGATATTATGCTTAATCATCTCTTCTTTTAAAAGCTTAGTTACTGCTAAAGAAGCGCCCGCAGCTCCTGTTTGGAAACTAAAGCCATTTTTAAATAAACCTGATGCTAAGATACATTTTAAAGCATTTTCAGCTATTAAAATATCTCTTGGATTATCATTAAAACGAATTGCACCTGATACTATACCTTTTGGATCGCCAATACTCTCAATCTCACAAACAAAATCCACCATAGTTTGGTCAATACTAGCAGGAAGATTTATTCCATCTACTAAATTATCAGTAATTGCAATAACTTTATTAGCATACATAGCATCAACCTTAGCATAACCTAAACTACCACACGCAGATTTGCCTGTATAACCATTAAGATTACCAAATTTATCACAACTTGGAGCACCAATAAATGCTACATCAATTTTAAGCGAACCATCCTCAATAGCTCTAGCACGACCACCATGACTTCTAATAATTACAGGAGTTTTTAATCCACCATTACTAATAAAAGAACCCAATGGCTCTCTTAGACCACTTGTTTGAAGACTTGTTACAACACCATTTTTAATATGCTCAATTAAAGGTTTATGGCAAGTTGAAAGAGAGCTTGCTGCTACACAAAGATTTTTAATACCTAGCTTGCTTATTTCTTCTAAAACTAGATTTAAAATATAATCTCCACTTCTAAAATGGTGATGAAAACTTATTGTCATACCATCTTTTAAGCCTGATTTTATAATAGCGTCTTTTATACTTGAGACTAATTTATCTTCTTTTTTGCCAACTCTAATAGCTGCACCGATTTTACGCTCTTTTGGTTGTTTTAATTCTCCACTATATACAACTACATCTTTATAATTAGCAATTTTATTAGGTATTTTTCTATTAACTGCATTTACTTTATACATAATCATTCTCCTTTATAAAGACCACTAGCTTTAGCTAATTCAAGCACTCTTAAAGCTCTAATAATAATTGGACCATCTACCATTTTGCCATCAACTGCAATTACACCTATGCTATTTTTTTCCGCTTCTTTAGCTGCATTTACTACTTTTAAAGCGTCTATTATTTCTTTTTCTTTTGGAGTATAAATATCATGAACTATTTTGATTTGACTTGGATGAACTACTGATTTGCCATCAAAACCTAAGTCTTTTATAAATTGCACTTCTTCAGCAAATGCAACTTTATCTTTTATATTTGAAAAAACAGTGTCAAAACAATATAAATTATTGCTTCTTGCTGCGTGAATTATCTGCTCTCTTGCATAATAAAGCTCCATTGCGTGTTTGCTTCTAGTTGTTTTTAAATTCGTTACATAATCTTCAGCTCCAAGAGCAATCCCCATTAATCTATCACTTGCCTTTGCAATCTCACAAGCATTAATAACCCCAGTAGCACTCTCAATTGCTGCTAGAATTAAAGTTTTTCTAGGACGATTTAGTTTATGCTCAACTTCGCTTATTAACTCATCTACTTCTTTAACTTCGTTTGCATTATCAGTCTTTGGAAGTCTTATAACATCAACTCCAGCACTAACCATAGCTATTACATCATCTCTTCCGTAAGGAGAATTTAAAGCATTTATTCTTACAACAACTTCAGTTGAACCATAATTAATCTTTTTAAGAGTTTCATAAGTTAGCATTCTAGCCGCATCTTTTGCTGAAATACTTACTGCATCTTCTAAGTCAATCATAATAGAATCACTTCCATAAATATGTGCGTCTATTAATTTTGCAGGTGCATTTCCGGGCAAGAACATCATACTTCTTCTAAGTCTATCTTTATTTAGCATAATTCACTCTCCCAATCATAATCTTTTAAACTAGCTCTAAAAATAGCAGTTTTTAATCTCGCACGAATTACTAAATCAAGCGCTCCTTTATCTTCTATTTTTATTGTTACATTTTTAATATCATATTCATCTAATACTTCATTAACGCTAGCTAATATTTGTTCTCCAAATTGTTTATAAACACTAGAATTTAATTCAATTTTCCTTCCTACATTAGCAGGACTTACACTAATTAAAACATCGCCTGATTCTAATGAACCAGCACTTGCAATAGTTGTAATCATCAAATCTCCTAATTAATTAAATTTTTTAAGTTTTCTTTTATTATTACAAAGATAACTTAATTTTTAGTTATTAAATTGTTTTTTAAATACTCATAAGTTGAATTAGCACAAAGGGATTTTAACTCCTTATTATTTAAATAATCCTTATCATTTAAAATAATTTTTCTAATCCTACTTGCACTTATTACTTTTTTATTTATTCTAGCTCTACTGATTTCATAGAATTTGATTTTAAATTCTTTTAAAATTTCTTTTGCTTTTTGGTTGTAATCTTTTGTTATTTTATCTTTTGGTTCTGTCCCAAAAAATCTCATATTTATCCCTAAAATAGGTGCTATTTTTGTAGCAAATAATGTAATATCAAGCCTTGAATAAATCTCATTAACATTAGCATTATCCTTTAAAAAATATGTAGGAAAAGTAGCTTTTGAAATAATATAATTTTTGCTTTCGTGAATTATTATATTTTTATAATCTTTTAATTCATTTCTTACAATCTCAAGCCTTGCTTTTGTATTAAACATACTTAAATCTTCGCTTAAAATAAATATATGCAATATTTCGCAGTGCTTTAAGGCTTTTTGAATTAAATATAAATGCCCTTTACTCATAGGATTTAAATTCATTACAATTGAGCCAATTTTTTTTGCTTTTTTATAATGTTTAGCTAGTTCAAATTTATAATTTTCATAATTTAATTTTGTGTTTTCAAATAACGCAACATCTTTTGTAAGACATAATAAATAAAGCCCTAAACTCTCAAATACTTTTACATTACAAGGCTTTGTAAATATAAAATATTCATTTATATTTAATTCTCTTAATTTATCTGCAATTTGAGTTAGTAAAGTAGCACTAAAATTATTACCTTGTAAAGATTTATCAATTGCTATACATTTTACAATATTACCGCTTATACAAGCACTTGCTTTAATCTCTTCATTTTCTTCATAAACTAAAGCATATTCTATATCTTCATCGCATTTTAAATCAAATCTTTTTAAAAATAATTCTAATTTTTCTCTTTCATAAGCTAATAATAAATATCTAAACATTAAAACCTAGCTTCGTGTTCTAATTGATTTTTGCAAATATCTTCTATTGAATACTCTAATTCATATTTTAATAAATTACAAGACTTAATTTTATCGCAATGGTCATTTTTTAAAGCTATTGTTATATCTATTTCTTTTTTGCTTAACTTTTCTACTAATTTGATTAGATTTTCTACACTTATACTTTCTTTGCTAGCTATTGTAGTGCATATATTTTCTTTGGTTGTATAAAGCTCGCTAGCTACTTTTAAATTAATATTAACAATATCATCAATATGTGCGAAATGATAATTCTCATCATAGTTAAAATCACGACCTAATTCAGACTTACCGCAAGCAATTCTTGTGATATTTTTAATAATTGAATAATGTTCAAATTCTCCTAAAAATATCTTAGAATAATACCCTGCAATATTGCAATATCTTAAAATTGCATAAGAAAAATCAGGATTGCTTCTAGCATAATCTTGTATCATATTTTCAGCTAAGATTTTTGTCTTAACGTAAGCATCACAGGTATTTTCCAATCCTACATTAGCAAATATACTTGATGGATATATTAAAGTCTTAACTTTAAATTTTTTCATAGCTTTTAATAATTTAAAAAGATTTATGATATTGTTTTCATAAAAAGTTAGATTATCTTTTTTACTAAAATTCTCATTGCTAGTTGCTGCAAAATGAAATACCATATCAATTTTAAATCTTGACATTACATCTTCTAAAGCTTTATTATTTGAAATATCAACTTCATAAAAATCAACTTCATAATATTTTTTTATATTTTTTATAGCTTTTTTATTTTTACCGCTTAAATTATCAATTCCAATTACCTTATGCCCAGCTTCTAAAAATCCAGATGCAGTGGCTGAGCCAATATATCCTGCAACACCTGTTATTAAAACTACCAAATTTTTTCCTTAACTTAATTTTTGTTTTAAAATCTCATAAGCCTCATTAATCTCATGAAATTTCTCTATCCCTGCTCTTAGCTCATTTTCGCTAAGATTTTTTGTGTTTAACACATCAGGATGATATTTTTTAGCAAGTCTTCTATATGCTGCTTTTACTTCAACTAAACTAGCATTAGGACTTAATTCTAAAACCTCATAAGGGTCTTTTTTAATTTTATTATTATTTTGTTTGTTATTGTTACCAAAATTTATAAATTGTGCAAATTCTTGTGTAACGCCAAAAATCTCTGCAATTTCTTTTAACGCAAAAATCTTTTTTTCACTAAAGCCATCAATACTCGCACAATAAAGCAAACTTTGCATAATATTAAGCTTTTCATTTTTGCTTAAAATAAAATTATTTTTAAGCTCTTGTGCAACTATTCTATAATTTTCTGGATTTTCTTTAGCTTCTTTAAAAACCTTTTTTAATCTCTCACGCTCAACTAAATTATAAGAATTATTATCTAGTATTAATTTTATAAATTCAGCTTCTTTAGGCGAAATTACTCCATCAAGTTTAGCTATTTTTGCAATAAGTGCGACTAGGTATTCAGCATATCCACCTTTCATTTTAGTAAATTGATTATTTAAAATATTTCCTTTAAAAAATAAAGGTAATAAAATTGCTCCAATAAGCCCTAAAATAGCCGTTAAAATAGTCCCTAATATTATCGCAAAAAACGATATTATGGTTCTAATAATACCCTTACCTGTAATAAATCCTATAATTGCTAAAATTATTATTAATAATAAAAATATATTCAATTTTCTTCCTTTATAACACTTAAAATCTTTTGGAAATTATCGTTTTTCCTTTGTAATAATCAAATTTTTATTTTTTATCATAGCCTTCAATGTAAGCTAAAACTTTTTTGTAATTTTCCTTGCGAATACCATTTGCTATAGCAAATAATTCTATAACATATATAATGGTTAATAAAAATCCCAAAAATAAAAAACAAAGAAAAGCAATAAGTCCGTCACTACGATGGAAAAATAAACTATAAATTTTTTCTACAACTTTAATCTCAGTCATCGCCATTAATAAAATAATTGTAAAAGAAAAAAATAATAAAAACTTTATAAATGCTAAAATAAAATCACCCTTATAAATCCTATCAATACCACAAATTCCTATCGTAGCCGCTAGCATAAAACCTAAATTTGGATCTTTTAAACAAATATTCTTAGACAAATTCTTATCTTTTATAGTTTCTAAATCCTGCGTTCTTAGTCTATCTTGAAGATAAGATATTTGTTCTTCAGTCATTTTTTGCCTTTAAAAATTTACTATTAATCATTATCCTTAAGTGCAATTAATACACCTTCTATCATTTTTTTAATATCCCCATCAAGTATCGCATCAACTTGGCTAAATGCCTCATTACTTCTAGCGTCTTTTACTTGCTGATAAGGAGCTAAAACATACGAGCGAATTTGATGTCCGAAACTATTTTCGCCAACTCCTCCTGTATCTTTTCCATCGTTTAATTTCTCCATTTCAAGTTCATATAATCTTGAACGAAGCATTTTATAAGCTGTGGCTTTGTTTTTATGCTGACTTCTATCGTTTTGGCATTGCACTACAATTCCTGTTGGAATATGAGTAATTCTTACCGCACTTTCTGTCTTATTTACATGCTGACCACCTGCACCACTTGCTCTATAATAATCAATTCTTATATCTTTTTCTTCAATTTCAATTTCTATATCATCATCAATTTCAGGTGCAACGATTACACTACAAAAACTCGTATGGCGTCTAGCATTACTATCAAATGGACTAATTCTTACAAGTCTATGAACTCCGTGTTCAGCCTTAAAATACCCGTAAGCATTAAGCCCACGAGCAACAAAGCTAACATCTTTTATCCCTGCTTCATCACCTTCTTGATAATCTAGTGTTTCAACTTTAAAGCCTTCTCTTTCACAAAATCTCAAATACATTCTATAAACAATACTCGCCCAATCATTACTCTCCGTTCCACCTGCTCCTGGGTGAATATTAATAATTGCGTTTTTAGTATCATTTTCCCCACTTAAAAGCATTGATATTTCAAGACTTTTAATAGTTTCTTCTAAATTAGGACTATCTATAAATAAAGCTTCTAAAGTCTCATAATCATTTTCTTTTACCGCAAGTTCAAACAACTCGCTAGTGCCTACTAATTCACTATTTGCAATTTCATATTTTGATACTAATTGATTCAATTTAGTTTTTTCTTTACCAAGCTCGGCCGCTCTTTTTGCATCAGCCCATAATGCTGGGTCTTCTTGCTCTTTTTCTATTTCTTTTATTCTTTCTTTTGCCTCGTTTGGTTTGATTATTTTTTCTATATTGTCAAGTTTTATTTGTAATTCTTTTAATAATTCACTAAATTCATAATTATCCAAATTTTGCTCCGTAGTTGTATTTTAAAGGCAAATCTTAGCTAAAATTTATTAAGATAATAGCTTTTTTAAAAGGAATTTAAATGAAATTATTTTTACAAAGTTTAGGCTGTAATAAAAACTTAGTTGATAGTGAAATTATGCTAGGTCGCTTAAAAGAATATGAAATTACTAATGAAGCAAGTGAAGCTGATGTATTGATAGTAAATACTTGTGGCTTTATAAAAAGTGCAAAAATTGAAAGTATTAATGCTATTTTAGAACTACACGAAATTAGAAAAAAAGGCTCAATTTTAGTAGTAACTGGCTGCTTAATGCAAAGATACAAAGATGAATTGGTTAAAGAATTACCCGAAGTTGATTTATTTGCAGGAGTTAGCGAGTATGCAAAAATTGATGAATTAATAGCAAGTCGTGAGAGTAGATTTAGAGATTTTGTATATTTACAAGACGCAAATACTCAAAGAGTAATAACAGGCTCAAATACTCACGCTTATATAAAAATCGCTGAAGGCTGCAATCAAACCTGTAGCTTTTGTGCTATTCCTACATTTAAAGGCAAGTTAAAATCTCGCCCAATAGATGATGTAGTAGCTGAAGTTAAAGGCTTAGTTGCTAGGGGATTTTATGATTTTTCATTCATTGCTCAAGATACAAGCTCTTATTTAAAAGACTTAAAAATTAGCGATGGTTTAGAGAATTTAATTTCAGAAATTGAAAAAATTGAAGGAATAAAGGCTGCTAGAATTTTATACCTATATCCAAGCTCAATTAAGCCTAGTTTAATTACTAAAATAATTAATTCAAAAGTATTTGTGAATTATTTTGATATGCCACTTCAACACTCAAGCGATAAATTATTAAAAATTATGAAGCGTGGCTATGATAAGGCTAAGGCTATTAGCTTTTTAGAGCAAATGAGAGCAGCTCCTAATAGCTTTTTAAGAACTGGTTTTATCGTAGGACACCCAGGAGAAAGTGAAGAAGATTTTGAAGATTTATGCGAGTTTATTAAAGAATTTGATTTTGATAGAATTAGCGTATTTGCATATTCAAAAGAAGAAGATACCGCCGCTTACTCAATGCAACAAATCAATGCAAATACTATTAAAAGAAGGCTAAAAAAGATTGAAAAAATCGTAGATGCTAAAATCAATGCAAGTTTTGAAAAAATGCTAAATCAAGAAATAATCGCAAGTTGTTTAGGAGAATCTAGCGAAGGCGAGTTTTTTATAGGTGCTAAACCACTTTTATTTGATAGAGATATAGATGGAGAAATCTTAATAAATGAAAGTGAGATAGGAGAGCTAAAAGTGGGTGATTTAATAGTTTGTAAAATCACTCAAGTGCATGAAAAAACACTAATAGCAACTGCAATTAGACGCTATGAGAATTGAATATTTAGAAGAGCTAAAAGGTAAAAAAAACCTTTTAGCATTTTCACACGGGACTGATAGCACGGCACTTTTTTATGCACTTTTAGAACTTTGTGAGTTTGATTTATGCCTTGTAAATTACCAGACTAGAATTAATTCAAATAACGAAGAGCAAAGCGCTATAAAATTAGCAAAAACTTATAATAAAAAAATCTTTACTAAAAAAGTAAATCTTGATAATAATAATTTTGAAAGTAATGCTAGAAAATATAGATATGACTTTTTTGATGAATTAATGCAAGATTATGATAATTTAATAGTAGCTCATAATTTAAATGACAGGTTTGAGTGGTTTTTAATGCAAATTACAAAAGGTGCGGGATTATGCAATCTATTGGGTTTTAACGGGATTGATACAAGGAAAAATTATAAAATAATTCGCCCATTAATTAATACTAGCAAAGATGAAATTATGCTGTATTTAAATGAGAATAGTTATGAATATTTTCAAGATGAAAGTAATTTTAA
The DNA here is from genome assembly GCF_020138145.1 of Campylobacter sp. RM9334. Lineage (NCBI taxonomy): Bacteria > Pseudomonadati > Campylobacterota > Epsilonproteobacteria > Campylobacterales > Campylobacteraceae > Campylobacter > Campylobacter sp. RM9334. The sequence goes on along the minus strand of NZ_JACGAX010000017.1, from coordinate 23,930 downwards.
TACCAAATATAAAAGAAACGAAATTAGATTAAATTATGCAAATGATTTTGTAAAACACTATGCAAATGGCATAAGAAATACTTTAAAATATTTAGAATTTGATAAGAGTAAAATATGTAAAGATAGCTTGGTTTATAAAGGAATTTATTTTTGTAAAGATGAAAATTCTTTAGATAAAGCTATTAAAAAACTAGGTTTTGTAAGCTCATCAAAGCAAAAATTAGAGCTAAAAAACCAGCTAAATAAAAACAACGAAGCCGAGCTTTATTTTAGGACTGATTGTGTTTGCGTTTGCTTTTATAAAGGATTTTTTATGGTTTTTTTAAAGGCTATTACAAAGCTTAGTAAGGAGCAAAAAGACGCTTATAGACTAGCAAAAGTGCCAAAAAATCTTAGATTTTTCCTAGCGTTAAATAATATAAAACTAAATGAATTAATAAATCTTACAAAAAACCTAAAATCAACTCATAATAATTATTGATATTTGATTTTAGGAATTTCTTTTTATGTAAAGATTAAATATTTAAGATAATGATTTAATACTTAATTTGCTTATTTTATAGTAATTTTTACTAAAACCAATAACTACAATTTTAATCATTTTTAAAATATAAATAAAAAATATTTAATTTACTTCAAGCGAATTTGTTGTTTGGTAAAAATTTAAAATTCTAATAATTTATTTTATATAGATTTTAATAATCTTTATTAATATTACTATGTTTTAATATTGATATTTATTTTTAATTAGGAGAGATTATGCAGAGATTAAAAACTAGCTTGGCATTTATTTTACTTATGGGGGGGGGTATTTATGCAAACGATGGAGTTACACTTGATTTAATCAATATTCATTCAAATGACAATACTTTAGATAATATTAAAATTCAGAACAAAAACACAACAAGTACAAGAGATATTTTACGAGAAATACCATCAGTATTTATGGGTGGAACTAATAATTTAAATCAAAAAATTTTTATGCGTGGTATGAGCGATAGAGCTGTTAATATTAGCATAGACGGAGCAAGAGAAAGCGGTAATAACTGGCATCACGCAGCTGATTTAGTAATCGACCTTGATATTTTAAAAGCAATTAATATTGATACGAGTATATTAAGTGTGGCTAATAATTCAGGTGCTTTAGCTGGGGCGGTAAAGTTTAATACCATTAGTGCAATTGATCTTTTAGAAGATAAGCAAAACTTAGGAGCTAAGATAAAAACATCTTTTGCAAGTAACAATAAAGAATGGCAAAAAAGCATTATGACTTATGGTAAATTAGATAATGGTTTTCATTTATTAGCCTATGTAAATCATAAAAATCATAGCTTTAGCAAAGACGCTTTAAAGCACGAAAGTGGCGGAAAAGGTAATAATCTTAGCTATTTTACTAAGGGCGGATTTTTAAAAGATGAGCATAATTTAAACATTAGTTATGAGAGCGTTTATTATAAAGGCGATTATCCTTTAGTGCCTGAGTGGGCTGGAAGTGTTGCTTATGATTATTATGATAAAGGCAATTTAGTTTTAGCAGGGACAAGGGGTTTTGATTTAATTAAACAAAAAATGCAAAGAAATACCGCTGTAATTGATTATAATTACGATTTAAATGAGCTTATAAATCTAAATTTTAAAACCTATTACACCAACAGAACCCTAACTTTAGATGATTGGATACAAACAAACGCATCAAAAGAAAAGGTTTTAGAGTATTTAAAGGGTGGTGTTAAGACTTTTGGCGTATATCTAAATAATAAAAGCAAAATAGAGTTTGATACTTTTACTCACGAATTGTTTTATGGTTTTGAGTATTTTAATACAAGAAGTTTTGTTAAAGATAATTATTATAAATATAACCTTAGTTTAAATAGTAGCATTAATGAAGTTTTTAAAGCTGCTGATGATATAGCTCAAAATTATTCTATATTTTTAGAAGATAAAATAAGTTTTTATGATTTAGCTTTAACAACGGGACTTAGGTTTGATAATTACAAACTCAATACAATTGCTAATCAAAATCAAAGCAGAATTAAGCACAATTTTAAGAGTTTTACACCTGCTATAAAGCTTGAATATAATGTATTGCCTGAATTACAAATCTATGCAGGATATACAAAGCTTTTTAAAGGTGCTGAACCACTTGAGATGATAATTTTGCGTGAAAATAGAGCAAATAAATTAAGAACTAATGAAGATTTAAAAGCACAAAAAGGCTATGGTTATGAGTTAGGCATAGATTATAAAAAAGATTTTAATGAGCTTTATGTAAGAGCTAATGCTAAGTATTATGATAGATATTATGATAGTTTAATAAGAGAAGAAACCAAAAGAATAGGAGAAAGCGGTAGTTTTTATACTAGGCTAAACGGCGGAAAATACAATGTATATGGAGTAGATTTATTAGCTGAACTAGCATATAAAGATTTTAAATCAAGATTATCATATTCAAGAGTAAGAACTAATGAAAATAACGATACTCTAGTAAGACAAGGATATGCCTTAGCATATAGTGACCCAGGAGATAAATATACATTGAATATTGAATATTTATATAATAATTTATTAATAGGCTATGATTTGATTTATTTCACTTCAAAAAGTATTAAAGATAGTAATTACATAAAACCATCATACGCAAAGCACGATTTATATATGCAATATGAAGTATTTAAAAATTTTGATATAGGCTTTAGCATTAATAATATTTTTAATAAGCTTTATTATTCACATTACAAAAGAAGCTATGGCGGGGCTAAAAGTGCTGACTGGGAAGCAGGAAGGGACTACAAAATCAGCTTTAATTATAAGTTTTAATGATTTAAGGAATTAGATTAATTCCTTAAATATTTTTATAAACCTAATAACTTATAATTTGTATATTGTATTAAAAGCATATTTTACTTTCAATTTATTCTATCTTTGCTTTATTTTCTACAATACACAAAATCTATCTTGTAAAACAAAAGTACTTTAAAATTCCATATCTAGTATTATTAAAATATAATTAGTATTTACTAAGGTTACATAACTTTTAAATAAATTTTTCATTATTAAAAACATAAAGATTTTTATATCAATACAAAATTGTTAGGAATTTTATAAATTAAAATTCCTAAATGAAATTATTTTAAGTATTTTAAACATACTCCTGAATAAAATGCAGCAGCATTAACTAAAGTATCATCATCATAAATATATCTAGGGTCATGTAGATAATAATCATTCTTATTTAAAATAAAGGCATAAGCACCTTTGCAATGCTCTAACATAAAAGAAAAATCTTCACTACCCATTAATGGCTCGTGAAATTCATCACAATTTTGCTCTCCAAATAATTCACACGCTACACCAAAAGCTAATTTTTGTGCTTCATCATCATTAATTGTAGCTGCTCCTATTTGAATAAACTCAAGCTCAACTTTTACCTTAAAAAGTAACTCGCAAGATTTAGCAATATTATTTAATTGCTCTATTATCGTATTTCTATCATCATTATTAAAGGTTCTAATATTAGCAAGTAATAATGCCTTATCTTGTAAGATATTAAAGCTAGTTTCATTTCCACTTAGAGCTGCTCCAAATGTTATAACAGCTTGATTTTTAGCTGCTATATTTCTAGCAGTTATAAATCCAGCTTGGGTTATAAAATGAGCCATCGCACCCATTACATCACTAGCCTTCTCAGGTGCACTACCATGCCCACCAACTCCACTAATATTTACCCTAAGTGCGTCAGCTCCTGCCATCATAGCCCCACGCTTAAGACAAAATAATTTATTAGTTTTACTTGGGATATTGTGATAGCCAAATATAAAATCACTCTTAAATCTAGTAAATAAATTATCATCAATCATAGCTTTAGCACCGCCTCTACCTTCTTCAGCAGGTTGAAAGACAAAATTAATAGTGCCATCAAATTCACTCTTACTTAAATATTTAGCCGCTAATAATAAACTAGCCGTATGTCCATCATGCCCACAAGCGTGCATTAAACCTTCGTTCTTAGAAGCATAGCTTACTCCACTAGCTTCGTTTATTACAAGTGCATCCATATCAGCTCTTAAAGCTATGCTTTTATTTGAATTACCTTTCTTTAAAACCCCAACAACTCCTGTTACGCCTATATTTTCATAAACTTCTATGCCAAATTCTCTTAATTTGTTCGCAACTAACTTTGCTGTTTTAAATTCTTTTAATCCTAGTTCAGGATTTTCGTGAATACATTTTCTAATCTCTATAAACTCGCTTGAGAGTTTTTTAATCTCTTCTATCATTTTAACTCCTTTTTCATTTCTTTAAATTCTTGTGCCAAAAACTTCGCTGTATAGCTTTTATCAGCATATTTTTTAGCAAGTTCTAATGGATTACCTGTCGCAATTATCTTACCACCCCTAAAACCGCCTTCAGGACCCATATCTATTATATAATCAGCGTTTTTGATTAAGTCTAAATTATGCTCAATTACAAAAACACTATTTCCAGCATCTACTAAATGCTGCAACACTTTTACTAATTTTTGCGTATCTGCAAAATGAAGCCCCGTAGTTGGTTCATCAAGTAAATAAAGTGTATTTCCTGTATCACTTCTACTTAATTCTTTAGAAATTTTTATCCTTTGAGCTTCCCCACCACTTAAGGTTGTAGCGTTTTGACCTAAGGTTATATAATCAAGCCCTACATCCATTAAGGTCTTTAATTTTTGCTTAATCTTAGGGTGTTTTGCAAAAAACTCATAAGCTTCTGCTACACTCATTTCTAAAACATCAGCTATATTTTTGTCTTTATATTTAATCTCTAGTGTTTGATGATTGTATCTTCTACCCCCACAAGCATCACAAGTAATATTTACATCAGGTAAAAAGTGCATAGAGATTTTAAGCTCACCTTCTCCGCTACATTTTTCACACCTTCCACCTGCAACATTGAAGCTAAAGCGACCGATTTTATATCCTCTAATCTGTGCTTCAGGAACATTTGCAAATAAATTCCTAATCTCATCCATAAGCCCTGTATATGTTGCTGGATTGCTTCTTGGAGTTTTTCCTATTGGACTTTGATCTAAAAAAATTACTTTGTCTAATTTATCAAGACCTTTATATGTAATATCATTAATTACTGCTTTTGCTCTATTTAGATTTGCTCTTGCAATTGGTAAAAGTGAGTGCAGCATTAATGAGCTTTTACCACTACCGCTTACTCCTGTTACACAAACTAAATTCCTAAGTGGGAATTTCACACTTAAATCCTTTATATTGTTTTGATTAATTCCGCTTAATTCTAAATATTCATCACTCTTTCTAGCCTTATAAAGGTCTATGTCTTTTTTGCGATTTATATACAATGCAGTTTCACATTTGCTTTTAAGCAATTCTTTATAAGTGCCATTAAAGATAATCTCCCCACCACCAGTTCCAGCCCTAGGTCCAATCTCAACGATTACATCAGCACTCTCAATTGTCTTTCTATCATGCTCTACTACTATTAGGGTATTTCCTTTAGCTTGCAAGCTTTTTAGAGTATTTATTAGTTTTTGCGTATCTCTTTCGTGAAGACCTATGCTAGGCTCATCTAATACATATAAAACCCCGCTTAATCCACTTCCAATTTGAGAAGCAATCCTAATTCTTTGAGCTTCTCCACCACTAATTGTCCTTGCATCTCTACCTAGTGTTAAATACCCCAAGCCAACATCATTTAAGAAAAATAATCTTTCATTAATTTCTTTAATAATAGGATAAGATATTTCATAATCTTGCTTATTTAAATTATTAAAATTCTCTATTTTAAAAAATTCGCAAATCTCTTCAATAGGTGTGCTAATAACTTCTGCTATGCTTTTGCCATTTACTAACACAGCTAAGCTTTGCTCGTTTAGTCTAAAGCCTTTACAAGATGGACAGGTTTTTTCTGTTATGTATTCGTTAAAATCTTTATCATCTTTTAAGATTTCATAACTTATTTTAATAGCTCCATCAAAAGTTTTTTTGATATTATGCTTATTCCATAAAAAGCTAAATTCCGTAGCACTTCCGTATAAAATAAGCTTTTTTTGATATTCACTTAATTCTTCATAAGGCTTATTTGTAGGGATTTTTTCTGCTTCACAAAATGCTAAAAGTAACTTTGAATAATAACTTTTATTAAAGCCCATCATAGTGCGAACTGCACCATCTTCTATACTTCTTTCATAATTTATAATTTTTTCTTGGTCAATACTCATTCTAATGCCTAAACCATCACATAAAGAACAAGCTCCTTTAGGACTATTAAACGAAAAGCTTAAAGGCTCAAGTTTATTAAATGAAATTTTGCATTTAAAACAAGCATTATGAAGCGAATAATGAATATTTTTATTACTTTCTAATAATTCTAACTCACACTCACCATAACTTAAACTTAAAGCTTTTTCAACAGCTTGAGCTAAACGACTTTTATTATCATCACTAATTCTTAGTCTATCAACTACTAATTTAATAGTATGCTTTTTAGTTTTAGCTAATTCTATTGGCTCATCTAGTCGTGTTAGTGTGCCGTTTATTAAAATATTTATAAAACCTTGAGCTTTTAGGCTTTCAAGGAGTGGTGCGAATGTGCCTTTTTTTTCTTTTACTAAAGGAGCTAAAATCATTGCCTTTTCGCTAAATTTTGCTATTTCGTTTATTATATCTTCTGTATCCATTTTATTGATTTTTTCTCCACATTTATGACAATGCTGAACTCCGATTTTTGAATACAAAAGTCTTAAATAATCATATATTTCAGTAATTGTTCCAACGGTTGAGCGTGGGTTTTTGCTAGTTGATTTTTGATCAATTGCAATAGCAGGGGTTAAGCCTTCTATTTTTTCTACATTTGGTTTTCTAAATTTATCTAAAAATTGCCTAGCATAAGCACTAAGGCTTTCTATATAACGGCGTTGTCCTTCTGCATAAAGCGTATCAAAAGCTAAAGTAGATTTTCCACTACCACTAAGCCCTGTAAAAACTATTAATTTATTTTTAGGTAGTGTTAGACTTATATTTTTTAAGTTATTTTCACTTGCGTTTATAACTTGAATTTCATTATTCATTAAATACTCCGTGTTGTTTTAGAACTTCTATTATTGATAAGGTCAATACAAATAATAAAAATCCTATGAAAAGTTTTTTTTGCGTATTATTGCTAATTTTATGAAACAGCCAATTACCAACCCAAACTCCAGGCAAACTTGAAATAGCAATTATTGCACCAGCAGTGTAATCAACATGATTTGTAATTGCCATAGAAACAAAAGCAGCACTTCCAGCAAAAGCTACAAAAAGACCGCTAAATGAAGCAGCTTTTTTAATATTAAAATTACAAATTGCAACCAAAGCAGGAGTAAGCAATGCTCCGCCACCTATCCCACCACTTGTAGCAATTGCACCTATTATTAAACCTACGAAAAATTGTAATAATTTTGAATTCTTTTCAGGCTCAATTGGATTTGCAGGAGTAAAATAAAGTTTAACAATAGCCCAAATAATTAAAAAACAAATAATATAAGCAATCATTAAATTACTTGCAAATTTCATAATAAAACCAACGCTAAAACCACCAACTAAACCACCTAAAGCAGGATATAAAGCATTTTTTACTTGCAATGTGCCTTTTTTATAATTTAAATACGAATTATAAAAAGATGAAAAAACCATTTGCATAACGCTAATTCCAACAGCAATCTTAGGCGAATACCCAACAAAAGTTGTCATAATAGGCACAACAGCAGTTCCGCCACCTATTGCAAAAAGTCCTGCAGTAAAACCAACTAAAAGCCCATCTAAAATAAAAATAATATAAGTAAGTAATGTATATTCTTCTATCATAAAAAACTCCTAAGGCGTAATCTTAATTAACTTAGCTTACACTTTTCTTTCTTATAATAATTAAAACTTATTTAAGGAAAGATTAATGCTTGATACAATTGATTATTCAGTTAAACATTTTTTTAAACATATTTTAAGAAGTAAATTAGAAACCACAAATTCTTTAGATGAAGCTGAATATTATGGTGCTAGTATTTGTTTAGGAGATAATGTAAAAGAATTATTTTGTTATTTAATATTTAAAAAAGAAAGCTTACAAGCTCTTGCTTCAAGATTATTAGGCGATGATGATAAGATGAGTGAAGATGATTATTGTGATTTATGCAAAGAAGTAGCAAATCAAATCATAGGCTATGCAAAAAGATTATTAGCTGATGCTTATGATGATTATTCAATTAGTGTGCCTGAATATTTAGGAAGGGTAAGTGATTTTAAATTAGGCTTTACTCACGAGTTTTTTTATAAATTAGAAAATAATACCTTTTGCGTTGGTATAGTAGAGAAGAAAAAATAATGCAAACACAAGAGCAACCTACTAGAATTCTAAATGCAACTTATGAAGAATTGCTAGATGTTAGCGTAGATTTTATAAGTGAGTTAGGAACTACACAACTTAGCGTTAGAGAATTTTTAGAACTTGGAATTGGCTCTGTTATTGATTTAGAAAAACCAGCAGGTGAGAGTGTAGAACTTTATGTAAATAATAGAATTTTTGGTAAAGGCGAAGTAATGGTTTATGAAAGAAATTTAGCAATTCGTATCAATGAAATACTAAGCTCAAAAACCGTTATTCAATATTTTAAAAAAGAGTTGTGATGAAAAAAATAATCTTACTACTAATTAGTTTAAATCTTTTTGCGAACAATATCATAAATTATAATATTTATAAAAGAGATGATAGGATTGATGTTATGCTAAGCTTTGATTCTCCATATAACGCAAAAGATGGAGATATTAGAATATTAAGTGGAAGCGATTATGTAGGCGTAGTATTAAATAATGTTAAAATTTCTGAAAGAAATTCTCAAATATTAAATATGCCTTACGCAGAACAATTATTAATGTATCCATTAGGCGAAAGCACGGTTTTAGAATTTAAAACAAAAGAAAAAATAAATGTCATTCCTGCACTTACAAAAGATGATGGTTTTGGGCTTAGAGTTAGAGTTATGCCAAAAACCACAAACCAAGTGCAAAATAATGAAATAAAATATGCAGAAGATAATAATATAGATAGTAAATTGTATTCAATGATAGGTGTTTTAGCAATATTAGTTTTGATATTAATATTTGTAAAAAGACAACTTGCAAAAAAAGGAAAAATATCTAATTTAAATTCTAAGCAAAAAGTTGCTAGTTTTTTAAATATTAATGAAAATCAAGCCGTAGTAATTTGTGAAAAACAACTTGATAAAGATAACAAATTCATAGTTATTGATTATGAAAATTCAAGATACAAATTAATAATAGGAAATACAAATATTTGGCTTGATGCACCTAATCAAACTGAAGAGAATTTTGAAAGTTATTTTGAAGAAAACAAACAAAAATTACAAAATATGATAAAGCAAAATGCTCTTAATTCATATAAAGAAAAAATAAGTAAAATATAAGGAGTTAAAATGAGAAATAGAAATAAAAAAACAAAAATAACAATATTTTTTTCAATAATTATAGTTGTTGTATTGGCAAGTTTTATTGCTTTTTCAAATACTTTTGAAAGAATTGCTCCTAATATTTCTTTAGACAACAACCAAGAAGATACAATTTATTGGAATGCTAGAGATAAAATAAATTTAAAAGTTGAAGATAATTTAGGACTAAAAAATTTAAAAGTTGAATTTAGTAAAGATAACGAAGAAACAAAAAATATATTAATAAATAAGACTTTAAATGGTAAAGAATTTAATGTTGAATTAGACCTTCCAAAACCAAAATTTAATGAAAAATTAGATAAATACACAATATATATTAAAGCTAATGATAAAAGTTTGTGGAATTGGTTTGGTGGAAATGTAAGCGAAAAAATAATTAATGTTATAGTAGATAATAAAAAACCTCAAGTAAGCGTAATAGCTAATTCATACAATATAACTCAAGGCGGTGCTGCTAGCGTTGTATTTTACGCACAAGATGATAATCTAACTGATTTATATATAGAAGTTAATAATAGAATTTTCAAAGTTGCTCCTTTTATGAAAGATGATTATTACATAGCTTTAATTGCTTGGGACTTAAGAGATGGAGATGAATTTGAAGCTAGAATTGTTGCAAAAGATAAAGCAAATAATATAATTAAAGAAAGAATTCCATATTATTACTCAAATAAAAAATATAGAGTTTCACATATTGAAGTAGGAGACGCTTTCATTGATGGTAAAATTAGAGATTTGTATGAAGCAAATTCTGATAATTCTTTAAGCGATAGAGCTTTAATATTTGACTTTGTGAATGCGAAATTAAGACAAGAAAATGAAAAATTAATTCATAAAGTTACACAAGTAGTAAGCAATGAATTAGTAACTGATTTTAAGCTAAATGCGTTTTTACCACTAAAAAATGGTATGAAAGTTGCAGATTTTGGCGACCATAGATATTACAAATATAATGGAAATCAAATTAGTGAAAGCTATCATATGGGACTTGATTTAGCAAGTACAAAAATGGCACCTATTGTGTTAGGAAATGATGGTAAAATAGTTTTCGCACAAGATAATGGAATTTATGGATTAAATTTAATAATTGATCATGGTTTAGGTCTTTATACTTTATATGGACACTGCACTAAAAAAAATGTAGAAATTGGCGATATAGTTAATGCTAAAAGCACTATAGCTAATACAGGAACAAGTGGTTTAGCATTAGGGGATCATTTACATTTTGGTGTTTTGGTTCAAGGTGTTGAGGTAAGACCAGAAGAGTGGATGGATACTAAGTGGCTTAATGATAATATATTTGGAATTATCAAAAAAGCAAAAGAAGTTATAAACAAAAAATAAGGGAAAAAAATGTTACAAACTACAATAGCTAAAGAAGTAACAAATGTTGGAATTGGACTACATAAAGGTAGTGCTATTAAGATAAAATTTAGCCCACTAGGTGCTAATAGTGGAGTGGTATTTCATAGAACAGATATTAATAAATTTTACGAAGCAAATTATAAAAGCGTAATCAATACTCAAATGGCTACGGTAATTGGAGATAAAGATGGTTATATATCTACAATTGAGCATTTAATGAGTGCTGTTAGCTCTTATGGAATTGATAATTTATTAATAAGTATTGATGCAAATGAAGCACCTGTTTTAGATGGTTCAGCGGCTGGTTTTTGTGCTATGCTTGATGAAGCAGGTATTAAACAACTTGACGCTAAAAAACAAATATTTGTTGTTAAAAAAGAAATAAAAGTTCAAGAAGGAGATAAATTTGCAAGTCTTAGTCCTACAAATGCTCCTACTTATGATTTTACTATAAACTTTAAGCACCCATCAATTAATACTCAAAACTATATTTACAAGGCTAATAAACAAAATTTCATAAATGAAATTGCAAGTGCTAGGACTTTTGGGTTTTTAAAAGATGTTGAGTATTTAAAATCAAAAGGATTAGCATTAGGTGGTAGTTTAGAAAACGCTGTTGTTTTAGATGATAATGGCATATTAAATCCTGAAGGATTAAGATTTAGCAATGAATTTGTAAGACATAAAATCCTTGATGCGATTGGTGATTTATATATGTTAGGTAAAGCAACTTTTGCTAACTATAAAGCTTACGCAAGTAGCCATGATTTAAATCATAAACTAACTCTTGAATTGCTAAACAATCCAAATTCTTATGAATTAGTAACTCTTAGTGATGATACAAACAAAGATTTATTAAAGGCATTCACATTAAACTTTTAGTAGTGCCTATGGCAAATCTCATTGGAATATATGATGATAATAATTTGTTAAAAGAAGAAATCAAAATCATAAATAAAACCAGTGAAGATTTGCCAAAAATTATGCAAGAACTATTAAATAAATATAATTTTAGCGAATTAGCCTATGCTAATGGACCAGGCTCATATATGTCTTTAAAAATTGTTTATGTATTTTTAAGCACAATTGCCCTTGTTAAAAACATACCATTAAAAGCAATTAGTGGTTTTACATTTACAAAGAATAATTTAATAAAAGCTAATAACAACTTATATTTTACCCTTGCTGATGATAAAATCAAATTAATTAAAAATGATAATTTTAAAGATGAGTTTTTTATACCAAATGAGTATAATTTCAAATTCTTAGAAAGTAATTTGCCAAATTATTTTTTACCTGCTATTTAGGAATATAAATGAGAAACGAAATATGTTTAAAATCACCCGCTACTAGTGCGAATTTAGGTGCTGGATTTGATTGTCTAGGACTTGCTTTAGACTTTTATAATGAAACAATAATTAAAAGAAATAATTTTTTTAAAATATCTATTAAGGGTGAAGGTGAAGATAATCCTTATCTTAAAAAACATAATTTATTTATTACCATTTTTAATGAAACTTACATAAAGCTAACTGGTAAAAAAGACTTATTTAGCTTTAATTTCATAAACAATATTCCTTTAAGTCGTGGATTGGGTAGTTCTAGCTCTATAATTGTAGGAGCAATTGCTAGTGCTTATTATCTAGCAGGACTTGAAGTTAATAAAGATACCATATTAAACAACGCCTTAATATACGAAAATCATCCTGATAATATTAGCCCTGCGGCACTTGGTGGATTTGTTTGTTCGGTAGTTGATAAGGATAATGTAAAATATATAAAAACTGATATTTCTAGTGATGTTAAAGCAGTAGTTTGTATCCCAAATAAACAAATCTCAACAAATGTTAGTCGTTCGGCTTTACCTAAGCATTTAAGCCTTGCTGATACTAGCTTTAATATAAGCAGAAGCTCACTTACAACTGCAGCTTTTATGAGTAAAAATTATGAAATGTTAAAGATTGCAAGTTTTGACAAGCTTCACGAAAATCGTAGAATGAAAGCTGTTCCTGAATTATTTAAAGTGCGTGAATTAGCTCGTAAAAATGGTGCATTAATGAGTAATTTAAGCGGTTCTGGTTCAACTTTTTTTAATCTATGTTATAAAGATGATGCAAACAAACTAAAAACCATACTAGAAAATAATTTTCCTAATATGAAAGTATTAGAGCTTAATTTCAATAATCAAGGAATAATAATAAGCTAATTTTGCTTATTTAAATATTCCTTAGCTTTATATAAAATATCCTTATCTAAAACCTCATCAAAATACTTAAAGCTAATTCCGTGCTGAACATCTCCATCTATTAAATCCCCGCTTTTTCGGTTTTCTAAGTCAATTTCGGCTATTTTAAATCCATCTAAGGTATTAGCAAATTTAATCAATCTATCACTAAATTCAAACTTACTAAGCAAATAACAATAGCTCTTAACCCCATTTCTTCCTACTCTTCCACGAAGTTGATGAAGTGTAGATAAGCCGTATCGCTCTGGTGCAACGATTACAATTATGCTTAATCTTGGCAGTGAAATTCCAACTTCTACGATAGTAGTGCTTAATAATACATTTCCATTTTCAGCAAATTGCAATAATATATTATCCTTTTCTTTATCCTTGCCGTGCGTATAATAAACTTTATCAAAATTCTTCTCATAAAAGCTAATAACACTCTCAAGTGGTTTATAAGATGAGCTTTTGCTCTCTTCTATTAAAGGATAAACTATTATTGCTTGATGATTTTGTTTATTTTCGCTTTTTATGTGATTAAATAATTCATTGCTATTTGCTATTGTGATTAGTTTTGTTTCTATTTCTTTTTTAAATGGTAGTTCTTTTATGAAAGAATAGCTGTAAATATCACTATGAATTAATGCGGTTGTTCTTGGTATTGGCGTAGCTGAAAACTCTATATAATGCGGATTTTCTTTATCATTTGTAGCTAAATCTTTAAGCTTCATTCTTTGCTTAGCCCCAAATCGTTGTTGCTCATCAACCATAACTAAAGTAGCATCATCTAAACTAGCCCATAAAAGTGCGTGAGTGCCTATTACAAAATTTGCTTCTTTTAATTCATCTTGCATTAATTTAGTCTTGCTAGATACAAAATGCAATATCTTTAAAAACCCTGGCAAAAGTCTTTTAGCTTCATTATAAAGTTGTTGGGCTAAAACGCTTGTTGGTGCCATTAAAACCACTTTTTTAGGATAGCACATAAGCGCTGCTGCAAAAATCACTAAGCTTTTTCCACAACCAACATCTCCCATTACTATTCTAATTTTATGATGAATACTTTCAAGGTCATTTTTAATATCATTTATCGCATTTATCTGGTCGTTTGTCGGCTTAAAAGGTAGAGATTTTAGCCATTTGTTTATATCAAAAGTTTTAATTTTTTTATATAAAGTATCGTTTTTATAAGTTTCGTTAAGTCTTTTTATGTGATGGTAAATCTCAACGAATTTTAAGCATTCGTTTAATTCTTTTGAATTAAGCAATTTCATTGCTTCTTGGCTATTTTCTTTCATAATTAATAGCAATTTTATATGCTCATCTAATAAATTAAATTCTTTTAAAGCTTCATAAGTTAAATATTTATTTTTTATCTTACAAATCTCTTTATCACTTACACCTTTTATCAAATAATTAGCAGTGATTTCTCCACTATCTTTAATGATTTTTGGATTAATAAATTGCAAAAGCCCTGCAAAATCGCCTAATTTCCCATAAATAATCAGCTCTTTATTTATAGCAAAAAGTGCATTATGAAAAGGTCTTAGATTAAATATAGTAATAGTGCATTCACACTCCCAATTATATGAATATGCAATTATACTAAGCCTTTTGCCTGGTAGTTGTTTTTTAGATTTTATTATAACTTTTGTGCAATTTAGCTCATTTAATATAGGCTCATTATTTAATCTTAAATCATCAAATTTTTTAGGCATTAAAAGAGCTAATTCAACTATATCTTTACAAGATAATTTTTCTAAATCCTTATTCATTATTACCTATTACATAAAAACTAAGCTCGGTAATACTTTTTTGATTTTTTAAAAAATCATTACAAGTTTTAAGCTCTAAATCTTTAATTATCTTTGTAATTTCTCTTAATTCGCCTTGTTTTAAATCACTAAAACACTCGCTACTTGCAATGCTATGACGATTTTGAGTGGTTGAGTATTTTAAAATCTCACTACCTACTAAAAAATCTTTAGCCTTTTTAAACTCATCTTCGCTTATTCCAAATTCTACTAATCTTTTGAACTCTTCTTGAACTATTTTTATAGCTTCTTTTTTGCTTTCATTTTTTGTTTGTAAATAGCCTGAAATAAGATAATTTTTCTTAAACGCTACTAAAAACGCAAAAGCCGAATAAGCTAAGCCCCTTTTTACTCTGATTTCTTCGGTAATTCTTGAGCCAAATCCACCGCCTAAAACATAAATAGCAAGACTTATAATAGCTCTTTCATAAATGCTTTTAATCTCTACGCTGCTTATAAACCTAACAAAAGCTTGTGATATTTCTTTGCTTTCTTCTTTATAAAAACTCTCATTTATTTTTAATTTTTCATAAGAACTTTGCTTATTGTTTAAAAGTTTTTTAACTTTACTAATATCATCTAAATTTGCACTAATTACTATCTTATTTGCTTGATTTTTAAGGTTTAAAATATAGTTTTTAAATTCTTTTTCATCTAAAGCTTCAAAATCGCCAAATTTATCATTTTTAAAATCATTTTTAAAATAATTCTCATATAATTTCATCTTTGCTAAATTATCGTAATCTTGAATATGGATTAAAAAATAATTTTTTATTTTGTTTTTGATTAATTCAAAATTAGTAATTTTGGTATTTAAAAGCATATTATTAAAAGCATTTAAGCAATTATCAAGCTCTTTTTTAAGACAAACTATATCAAATGTAAAATCAAAATAATTAGCACTAGCACTAATATTAATTGCACTTTGCTCTAATTTTATATAAAACTCATCATCTAAACTCTCATTGTAAAAAAACTCAGCTGCCATAGCATTAGCATTATGAAAAATCCTTCCATAATTAGGATAGCTAATACTAATATATACTAAATCATCATTAGTTTTTAAATGCACAAAATTATTCATTGTAGTATTCCAAAATATTATATGCTGTATCTCTTTTAGCTGGATTTTCACCTAAATCACGGATTAATTCTATCATTTGCTGTTCATTCATTCTATATTTTGCACCTGCAGCTGCAACAACATTTTCTTCCATCATAGTCGAGCCTAAGTCATTTGCGCCAAATTTTAATGCGAGTTGCCCTACTGCACTTCCTTGAGTAACCCAAGAGCTTTGAATGTTTGCAAAATTATCTAAATATATTCTAGAAATTGCTAATAATCTTAAATATCTATTAGAACTTGCATTCATTAAATGTGGATTTTCAGCCTTTAATCTAGTGTTTTTACCTTGAAAACTCCATAAAATAAATGCTCTAAAGCCACCTGTTATATCTTGAAGATTTCTTAAATAGTCTAAATGCTCAATTATTTCTTCATCGCTTTCAACATGCCCAAACATCATAGTTGCACTACTAAGTAAGCCTAATTCATGAGCTTCTTTATGAATTCTTAGCCAAGTAGCAGTATCGCATTTACTAGGTGCTACCATATCTCTTACTCTATCGCTTAAAATCTCTGCACCTGCTCCAGGGATAGAAAATAGCCCACAATCGCTCATTCTTTTTAAAACTTCTTTAGTGCTAATTTTGCTAATTTTTGCAATATATTCAATCTCAACTGCACTAAAGCCGTGAATTGTAATACTAGGATAATTTGTGCTTATATATCTTAATAAATCTTCATACCAAGTAATATCAAGTTTTGGATGCACTCCACCTTGAAATAATATTTGAGTGCCACCAATTGCTAATAATTCTTCAATCTTTTGTCCGATTTGCTCGTATGTTAAAATATAACTATCGCTATCCTTTGCGTGGCGATAAAAAGCACAGAATTTACAATCAACTAAACAAATATTTGTGTAATTAATATTTCTATCTACTACAAAAGTAGTAAGTTTGCTTGGATGAAGCTTATTTTTTACTGCATAAGCAATCTGACCTAAAGTAGCTAAATCAGAATTTCTTAATAAATTAAGCGCTTGTTCTTTAGTAATTCTTGGAACTATTCCTTTTGGTGCATAAGGATTTTCCCAATCTTTATGGATATTAAATACTGAAGTTTTATAATTTGTATTTATTTTTTTACTTAATAATGCTGCGTTCATATTGTCCTTACTTTATATAATTTATTAATGAGCCAAGACGCTCTATTCTACATTCAATCTTATCGCCACTTTTTAAAAATTTAGGCGGATTAAAGCCCATTCCAACACCACTTGGAGTGCCTGTGCTAATGATAGTTCCAGCCTTTAAACAGGTGTAATTTGATAATTCTTTTAAGATATAAGGAATATCAAAAATAAGCATATTTGTATTAGAACTTTGTCTTAATTCATCATTTACAAAGCATTCTACTTTTAAATTACTTGCGTCTTTTATACTAAGACCTGTATTAATAAAACTACCAAATGGACAAGAATTAGCTAAACTTTTTCCCATATACCATTGCTTATGTTTGTTTTGAATTGCCCTATCGCTAACATCATTTAAAATAGTATATCCTAAAATATAATCATCAAAATCACTTGTATCATCTAATTTATAAGCATCTTTTCTAAGTACAAATGCAAGTTCACATTCATAATCTAATTTTTCGCCACTAATATCTAAAATATCAAATGGATTAGAAAACTCATTTACTCTTTTTGCAAAATAAACAGCTTCTTCTCTTTTGCCATCAAACTCAATTCCTTTAAATTTATAGCTTTCTTTTGCGTGTTCTAAATAATTTATTCCTAAGCATATTACATCTTGATAAGGAGATTTGATTGGAGATAATAACTTAACTTCACTAAGCATAAAAGCATCTTCAATCAATTCTAATCTATCAAAATAAGAAGAATAATTTTTAAAATAACCCACCTTATTATTATCGCCTAAATTCCCATGATAAACTACATTATCTTTCATAAATCTAATCAATTTCATACTAACCCCTTTTTACTAGATTTTCTAAAATATATTGCTCTAATTTAGTCTTAGGTATGCTAAGTTCATTTGCTTTATTATAAATTTCAACAACAATTGCGTTGTATTTTTCATATTCAAAATGCGATAAATGTATTTGCCACGCTGCTTTTATTTGTCTAAGACTTGCTATTTTTCTTGTATAAATCTTAAAAATATCAAAACATATAAAAATAGCAGAAGTTACAAATACAGCACTAATTAAACTAAAATGAAAGTCAATTTTTTCAAATAAAAAATGAGTAGCAATAGTTAATGGTGTAAGCACGATTAAACACAATATAAAATATATAAAATAAGTATTAAAATAATTAAACTTAAAATGTAATTTCGCTGGGTCAATTAACATTCCTTCATTATAAAGGCTATTTGCTTCTATTAAATCTAAAAATTTTACAGGCTCGTTTGAGAATTTAAAAAGCTTATTAATTAGTAATTCTTTCATTTCAATCCTTAAAAATTTCATTATATTTTAACGCTGCTAAATCAAAAAATTCTTTAGCTTTTTCATCTCCTAAAGATTTTTGAACGCACTCTTCAAATTCTGGTAAAAGTTTTAATAATTTATCTTTTAATTCATCGCTAGGTAAAGTCTTTATGGTATTTAAAACAGATACTAAAGCTAAGGCTTTTTCTTTATCACTTTCAGGCATTAAATCTGCATATTTATTAAATATTTCTTCTAAATTATCGCACAATAATGCACATTTTTCGTTTTCATTATGAATTAGGCTTAAAACTTCTTCTTGAGTAAAATTAGCTGTATTTTTTTCTTCTTTTCTTACAAAATCTCCGTGTTTATCAAGCTCTTTAAAGACCTTTTTTAAAATAGTTACGAAAAACAATACTATAAAAATTATACCTATTACATAAATTCCAACTTCATTCATAGTTTATTTCCTTTTTTAAACACAT
Organism: Campylobacter sp. RM9334; assembly: GCF_020138145.1. Classification (NCBI taxonomy): domain Bacteria; kingdom Pseudomonadati; phylum Campylobacterota; class Epsilonproteobacteria; order Campylobacterales; family Campylobacteraceae; genus Campylobacter; species Campylobacter sp. RM9334. Next base: position 5,014 of record NZ_JACGAX010000017.1, on the reverse strand, counting down.
TATCATAAATGCTTAAAGCTACTGCTATAAAAATTATAATAAATGATATTAATTTATGTTGATTTATTGGCTCATTGTATAAAAAAATAGCAACTAAAAAAGAAATTATCGGGCAAATATATTGCATATATGAAAGTAATGTTAAGCTTAATTTTTGTGTAGCATAATTGTATCCTAACATAGGTAGCAAGGTTACAAGCCCACTAAGTGCAAGTAATACTCCTAAATAATCAATATCAAAATGAGCTAAATTTGTTGGGATAGAAAATAAAAATATTAAAGCAAAAGGAGTGATTAATAATGTTTCTAAGAAAAACCCATAAACGCTACTTACATAAACTTTTTTACGAATAATGGTATAAAAATTAACCAAGAGCGCTAAAGTAATTGATAATATAGGTAAAGCTCCTAAAGTAATTACTTCAAATAAACACGCAAAAATCACTAAACTAACACTAACAATTCCTAATTTACTCATATTTTCTTTTAAAAATACTTTTGCAAAAATTATCCCAAATAAAGGGCTTAAAAAATATCCTAAAGAAGTTTCTAAAATCAAATTCTTTTGAATCATATAAATATAAAGCCCCCAATCTCCACTAATTAAAGCACCACAAATAAAAAGATTAAAAGCCATTTTTAAAGATTTTAATTCTTGTAAAGCTTTTTTAAATTGCCCTATAATTATTAAAAATATTGCTAAAAATATGACCGACCAAACTATCCTATGCGACATTACTACAAAGGCATCTAATGTATCAAGTTGTTTGTAAAAAATAGGCACTAAACCCCAAAATACAAAAACAACAAAAGCTACAAAAAATCCATAATTCATAAAAATTTTTCCTTAAAATGTAAAACTTATCTCATATAATCATAATTTACTAAATTAAAAAAAGGAGAAACGATGAATTGGTCGCTAGATTCATATAAAAATTATAAAGCTCTTCAGCAACCAAACTATGAAAACAAGGAAGAATTAGAAAATGTAATAAATGAATTAAAATCGTATCCACCTTTAATATTTGCTATGGAAGCAAATGAATTAAAAAACGAATTAGCAGCAGTTTGTAAAGGAGATGCGTTTTTATTACAAGGTGGTGATTGTGCTGAAAGCTTTAATGATTTTAGTGCAAATAATATCCGTGATATGTTTAAATTATTTTTGCAAATGGCATTAGTTTTGCAATTTGGTGGGTCAAAAAAAGTAGTAAAAATAGCTCGTATGGCAGGACAATTTGCAAAGCCTAGAAGCTCTGATTTTGAGAATAAAGATGGTATAAGCTTACCAAGTTATCGTGGAGATATTATAAATGATTGTGAGTTTTGCGAAAGTGCAAGAGTTCCAAAAGCTAAAAAAATGCTAAAAGCTTATATGCAAAGCTCTGCTACACTTAATTTACTTCGTGCATTTAGTGTAGGTGGATTAGCGGATTTAGCCCAAGTGCATAAATGGAATTTAGGTTTCGTAAGACGCGCTGATATTGATGATAAATATGCACTTTTAACCCAAAGATTAACAGAAGCACTTGATTTTTTTAAGGCTTGTGGAATAACTAGCTTAAATGATGCTAGATTGCACGAAACAAAAATCTACACAAGCCACGAAGCCTTGCTTTTACCTTACGAAGAAGCACTTACTAGAATAGATAGCTTAAGTGGAGCTTATTATGATTGTTCGGCTCATATGCTATGGATTGGCGAGAGAACTCGTGGGCTTGATGATGCTCATGTGCATTTTTTAAGTGGAGTTAAAAATCCAATAGGTGTTAAAATAGGACCTAATGCTAGTGCTAGTGATATATTAGCCTTAGCTGATAAGCTAAATCCGCAAGATGAAGCAGGAAGATTAAATATAATCATTAGAATGGGTGCTAGTAAGATTAAAAATCTTGAAAATATCTTTAAAGAATTAAGCAAAGAACAAAGAAATATAATCTATAGCATAGACCCAATGCACGGCAATACTCAAAGCGTAAATGGTTATAAGACTAGAAAATTTGATGATATTTTAGATGAAGTTAAAAATTTCTGGCATATTGCAAGAGCTAATAATATAATTCCTGGTGGGGTTCATTTTGAAATGACAGGACAAAATGTAACCGAATGTTTAGGCGGAAGTGTAGGAGTTAGCGAAAGCGATTTAGCAAGACGCTATGAGACCCAATGCGATCCTAGATTAAATGCAGACCAAGCATTAGAACTTGCATTTTTAATAGCTGAATTAATGAAGCAAAAATGAAAAACATTGTTTTAATCGGTTTTATGGGCTGTGGTAAAAGCACAACTGCAAGAAGGCTTAGTAAGATTATTAAAAAAGAAGTAGTAGATACTGATAGCATAATCAAACAAAGAACTGGGCTTGAGATTAAAGAGATTTTTGAGCGTTATGGAGAAGAATATTTTAGGAATTTAGAAAAAGAATTAAGAGATGAATTAGCCACAAAAAGTGATTTAATCATCTCTTGCGGCGGTGGTTTTGCTAATTTACAAGATTTAAGAAAATTAGGTTTTGTAGTGTTTTTAGACCTTAGTTTTTACAAAATCGCAACAAGGCTTAAAAACGATACTAAACGCCCATTATTTGATGAAAAGGCGAAATTGCTTTATGATAAAAGAATGCCACTTTATAATAACGCTTGTGATATAAAAGTAAATATTTTAAATCTAAAAGCAAGAGAACTTGCTAAGATTTTAGAATTTTTCTTAGGCACTAATATCACAAATGATGTTAGAAAAGCCTTTATAAAACCTAGTCTAAATAGAAAAATAAATCGCAAAATTAAACCTATAAAAACTGATAAGTTTAAATTAAACCCAATAAGAGCTAATTAACTTAGCTCTTATTATCGCTTCCCCATTTACACATCATATTAAGAATTGGTATTAATGATTTTCCTTTATTGCTTAGGCTATATTCAACCTTAGGTGGGATTTGCGGATATTCGGTGCGTATTATTAAATCATCTTGCTCTAATTCTTTTAATGCCTTTGTTAAACTCTTAAAAGAAATTCCAACAAGCATTCTTTTAAGCTCATTATATCTTACAATCTCATTGATTGATAAAAGATACAAAATACTCATTTTATATTTTCCTGAAATTAGGTTTAGCGTATAATAAATTCCACATTTATTATAATCATTTTTTCTTTTCATTACTCTCCTTTTGGTTAGTATCTAACAATTTTGTTCGTATTGACTTAAAATAAAGTAAAAATTATAATCTAATTTTATTTTTAAACAAGGAGAAATTATGAAAAATGTTTTATTAGTTAATGGTGCTAAAGCTTTTGCTAATGCAGGTGCAAGACTTAATGCAAGTTTGCAACAAGTTGCGTATGATACTTTAGTAGAAAATGGTTTTAATGTAGAACAAACCATAATTGATGATGGATATGATGTATTAGATGAAGTAGAAAAATATGTAAGAGCTGATATTATAATTTATCAAATTCCAGGATTTTGGATGAATGCACCTTGGATAGTATGGGAATATTTTTCAAAAGTTTTTGGAGCTGCTTTTGGTAAATTATGTGCTAGTGATGGAAGAAGTAGAAGTGATGCTAGTAAAAAATACGGCTCTGGTGGGCTTAGTCAAAATAAAAAATATATGCTATCTTGGACTTGGAATGCACCTGAAGAAGCATTTACTGATAAAGAGCAATTTTTTGGTGGTGTCGGTATTGATGGAGTTAGCTTAAATCTTCATAAAACTCACGAGTTTTTAGGTATGAGTGCACTTAAAACTTTTGCTTGTTATGATGTAGTAAAAGACCCGCAAGCAGAAAAATATTTTAAAGACTATAAAGAACATATCTTAAATGAAATAGTAAAAAAATAATATTTTGGATTTAGTTTTTCTAAATCCAAAATTAAAAAAATTTAAATTTATTTTAAATATTTTTAATAATTTTTTAATTTAAATTACAAGCAAATAATTTATATTGTTTTAAGTTCATATAACCTATAATCAAAATCTTAATCTAAATCAACAAACAAGGAAAAACTATGAAACTATCAACCAAAATTGCATTGTTTTCATTCATTGGAATTTTAATTAATTCTATAGTTTTAGTATCACTTCATAAATACTATGATAACTACTCTGTAAACTACACAAAACATACGGTAGAAGATGAAATTTTAACAGCTAAAAAACAGCAAGTTAAAGCTCTGGTAGAAAGTGTTATGAAGTATTCTGGTGCTATTTATGAAGAGTATAAAAATGATAATAACTTAAGTGAGTTTAAAAATAAACTACAAGATTATTTATCTAAAGTAAGATTTGGTAGAGCAAATAGTTATTACACCGTGTTTGATAAAGATGGAAACATATACTATCACCCATCTGCTTCTTGGATAAACAACAATAAATTTAACGAAAAAGACGCAAAAGGAATGTATTTCATACAAGAAATGATTAAGAGTGCTGATAATAATGATGGTTATATAAGATATTTTTATGAAGATTCAAATTCTAATAAAGTTACTGAAAAACTAGCATATACAGGTAAGGATAAAGCAAGTGGGCTTTATTTTATGACTTGGTTATCTTGGGAGACAATTAGCAAAACTTCAATAGAAAAAGTATCAAAAGATACAGATGAACAAAGCTATAATAATATGATTACTTTTATAATCACTACTGCACTTATAATAATTGCGATTGTAAGCTTATCAATTATCTTCGTAAAATTCCAAATCACTCGCCCACTAAACAACCTAACAGCTAAATCAAACGAACTTAGCAGTGGAGATGGAGATTTAACTAAAAAGCTAGATGATAAAGGTAATGATGAAATAGCTCAAGCTTGTAAAGCTATTAATATATTCTTAGAAAAAGTAAGAATTCTAATAGCACAAGCAAAAGATATCTCAAATGAAAACGCTTCAATAGCAAATGAATTAAGCCACACAAGTCTTCAAACAGGTAAGCGTGCAGAAGAAGGTAGTGTAATAGTTACAGAAGTAGCTAATAAAGGAACTAATACTAAAGATAACCTTGATAAAGGT
>NZ_JACGAX010000016.1:0-43240 GCF_020138145.1 Campylobacter sp. RM9334 | reverse complement strand
AAATTGTTTTTTTAAATTATTTTTTTAAATCTTTTTAATATATGTAATTTTAGTATGATTTTATGTTTTACTTGTGTATTTATTTTAGATTGAAACTTATAAATAATATTTATATTTTTAATGATATTTGAATTTATTTAGGAATACTTATTTTTACTTATTTAGCTTGTAGTTATGTTTAAAGCTATTTTTATATAAATTATAATACTTATTGAAGTGGTGTGATATTTGATAGCATATATATTATCTTTTTAAAATAACTCTTATAGTAATAAGTAATTTAAATTATAAGTGATAATTATGTTTTTACTATTAAATAAAATATTAGTTGTATTTTTAATAGTTAATATAATTAATGTTTTTTATAAAGTATTTATAAGTTTTAAATTCTTTTAATAAAAATAGCTTTTATGTTTAGTGATTATGTTTGAGATTGTTTTATTATGGTGTATTTTTAATTGTTTTTAGTAGATAGTGAAGGTTATTTTAGAATGAAATTTTAATTGCTTTTTAGTTTTTAGTTTAAAGTATTGTTTGTGTTGTTTAGAGTGGTTGGGGGGGGGTTAATGGTGTTTTTAGTATTTAATGGATTAGTGGTTTATGGTGGGGGAATAGTTTATGTATTTATAGTATATTGTTTGGTTTAAAAAATTGAAAGGTTGAAAAATGAAAAAAATATTAGCTTTAATTTTATCGCTATTTGGATTATCTTCTAATATTTATGCTGATGATAATATTAATAATAAAATGTTGGTTAGAATTTCTGTTGTTGAAGTTTATCCAGAGTATCTTGATGAATACCTTGTTATTGCAAAAGAAGTTGCTGAAGCTTCAATTGAAAAAGAAAAGGGTGTAATATCTATTTATCCAATGATGCTTGTAAAAAATAATAATATAATTAATATTTTAGAAATTTATAAAGACCAAGAATCTTATAATAAACATATTAATTCCGAACATTTTCAAAAATATAAAAAAGGCACATTGCATATGGTAAAATCTCTTGAATTACTTGATTCTTATCAATTAAGCGATAAAAATTTTAAAGCAATTTTTAAAAGACAATAATTTATATATGTTTTTTAATTAAAAGTATTAAATAGATTGTGTGTTTTATAGACAAGGAGTATAATAATTTATTTTAATATCAATTAATTTAATTAGTAATTATTATCTTAATTAATTATAGCAGTAATTTTTATAGTATTTTTAATGTATGTATGGATACTTAATTGCACTAAAATATATTATAAATATCAAAATATTATATTTTATACATATATAATAGTCCCCATTAAAAAATAGGTTTAATTAAGTGGTAATAATGAATATTTTATATAGCTAAAATTAAAATAAATTTTTCAAATTTCATTCTAATTTATTGATATAAGTAAAACTAATTTTTTTATTAAATTAGTTTTACTTTATAATATTTATTTTTTTAAAATATCTTGAACGCATTCAAGTGGGGTTGTAAATATTTTATCACAACTTTGCTTGAGAGTATTCATATCTGTGTATTCAAATAAAGTTACATAAGCATTCACTTCAGCAGCTTTAGCAGCTTCTGTATCGTTTAAAGTATCTCCTATCATATAAATTTTACTAAAGTCAAATTCTTTTTTAAGTTCGTTAATTGCAAGCATTTCAGAGCCTTTTAAACGACTTAGTGCTTTATAAATTGGTTCTGGATTTGGTTTGCAGTATTTTACTTCATCACCACCCACAACTACGCTAAAATCATCTAAAATATCAAAATCTTTTAAAATTTCTTTAGCAAAATAAACAGATTTTGTAGTTACTAATCCTACTTTAGCATTTTTACTAGCAAGTTTTACTGCTTCTTTTGCCCCATTTAAAAGACTAGTTCCATCTTTATAATATATTTTATAATTTTGTCTATATAATTTAACTATATCAGCAACTTGCTCTTTTGGCACTCCTATTGTTTCAAACATTCCTTCAGTAGACATTCCAATTAATGTTTTTATATATTCATCACTTAAATTAAAATTATAACTTTCTAAGGCTTTTCTAAGACTAGTAATTATTGGCTGGGTAGAATCGATTAAAGTTCCATCTAAATCAAAAAATATAATCATTTGTATCCTTTTTTTTATTTTAAGCTTAGCAAAATAAAGCTAATTTATTGACAATTTACAAATTTAATTATAAAATCTAATTTAATTGACTTTATCAACTATTAGGAATAACATGTTTTTTAAAAAAATTACCTATGCAAATAGAAAAATCATCAGTAAAGTAAATGAAATTTTAAAGCCATTTAATATCAACGCTACTGATTGGAGAGTGTTTTATTATCTTAGCTCAACAAAAAGTGCTAGTTTAAGTGAGATTTGCGAGTTTTATCAGATGGATAAGGCTATTGCGTCTAGGATTTGTAAGAAACTAGAAAAAGCAAATTATTTAGAAATTTCAAGCTCAAATGATAAAAGAGAAAAAATCATTTCACTTAGTTTAAAAGGCAAGGAATTGTTTTTTGATGCAAATATTTTAATTTCTAATTACGAAAAGCAAATTTGTGATGATTTAGACTATGCTGAATTTGGATTGTTCATTAATATGCTTGATAAAATCAATAAAAAATTATAAGGAGTTTTTATGGGATTATCCAAAAAGTATAATATTTGGAATAAGAATTTTATTTGTGTTTTTATTATTAATTTTGTTATTTGTTTAGTGTTTTTTATCACTACGATTGCTTCTACAGATTTTGCAAAAACTATATTACAATCTAGCACAGCAATAGCAGGTCTTGCTAATGGTATTTTTGTAATTGGAGCACTATTATCAAGACTTTATTTTGGCTCAATTATTGATAATATAAACATAAAAAAAGTTATGATTATTAGTTTAGTTTTGTATTTTATACCTAATTTATATTACTTGTTTTTATCAACTAATTTTGAATTAATATTATCAAGATTGCTTGCTGGTATGTGTTATGGTGCATGCTCTTGTGCTTGTGGTGCTGCAGTAGCTAGACTAGTGCCTAGCAATAAAAGAGGAATTGGTATAGGATATTATGCGGTTAGTGTTGTATTAAGTTCTGCTATTGGACCATTTTTAGCAGTATATTTAGTGGGTAAAAATAATTTTAATTTATGTTTTATAATTTCTTTAATTAGTATATTAATAGCATTAATTTCAAGTGTAGTAATAAAAGTTAAAAGATTTAGAAAACATAAGATAAATCACGTTAAAAAATCTTTTTCAATTTTTAATTACATTGAAAAATCGGTTTTGGGTGTTGCTTATGTTGTATTTTGTATGGGTTTTGTTTATGGAGCAATTATTGCTTTTATAAGTTCTTATTCAAAAGAGCTTAATTTAATTGAAGCAGGTTCATTATTTTTTGTATTTTATGCTTGTATTAGTGTGTTTTCAAGACCAATTTCAGGTAAAGTATTTGATAAAATAGGTGCAGATTATGTAATAGTTCCTTCTATTTTGTTTTATGTAGCAAGTTTAATAATTTTAGCTTATACAAACAATTCTTTAATGATGTATTTATCAGCTATTTTTTGTGCTTTAGGATATGGAAACGCTACTTCAAGTCTTCAATCACTTGCTATAAAATTATCTCCTAAAGAGAAAATGGGCTTAGCAAATTCAACATTTTTTATAGCTTTAGATGTTGGAATGGGTATTAGTCCTTATTTGTTAGGTTTGATTGAGCCTAGTTACGGGCATTCTAGGATTTATGAAATATGTGCGGGGATAATTTTGTTTTCTTTAATATTGTATTATGCCTTTGTTATGAGAAAATCAAAAGATTTTAAAAAAGATTTAAAAGATTATGAAGATAATTTTTTAGAAAAAAATCACTCGGATATTATCATTAAAGACTAGGAGAAAATATGAAATTTAGTGGAAAAAATGTATTAATTACAGGTGCATCTAAAGGCATTGGTGCTGAAATAGCTAGAGTTTTAGCAGGATTTGGTCTAAAAGTATGGATTAATTATCGTTCAAAACCTGAACTTGCAGAGAATTTAAAACAAGAAATTGAAAAAAATGGTGGTAAAGCAGCAATTATTTGTTTTGATGCAAGTTGTGAAAGTGATTTTACAAATGCTATTAAAACAATAATTGATTGCGATGGAGAATTAAGTTATTTAGTAAATAATGCAGGAATTACAAAAGACAAATTAGTTTTAAGAATGAGCGAAGCTGATTTTGATGATGTTATAAAGGCTAATTTAAATTCAACTTTTATAGGTTGTAAAGAAGCATTTAAAGTGATGAGTAAAAAGCGTTTTGGTAGTGTTGTAAATATTAGTTCAGTTGTTGGTGAGATGGGAAATGCAGGTCAAGTAAATTATTCTGCTAGTAAAGGTGGGGTTATTGCTATGACTAAGTCTTTTGCTAAAGAAGCAGCTAGTAGAGAAGTTCGTTATAACGCAATTACTCCAGGATTTATAGAAAGTGATATGACAGATGTATTAAGTGATGAAATTAAACAAACTTATTATAAAGCAATTCCACTTGCTAGATTTGGTAAACCTAGCGAAGTTGCAAATGCAGTTGCGTTTTTATTAAGTGATTATTCTAGTTATATTACAGGTGAGATTTTAAAAGTTAATGGCGGAATGTATGTGTAATTTATTTACACTTTTTTGTAAGAATACGAGTTTAATTTTATTTTAGGAGAAAAAAATGTCTATTTTTGAAGATGTTAAAAAAGTTATTGTAGAAGAATTAGGAGCTGATGAAGCTAGTATTACACCTGATGCTAAAATTATTGAAGATTTAGGTGCAGATTCACTTGATGTAGTTGAATTAATTATGGCTTTAGAAGAAAAATTTGATATTTCTATTCCTGATGAAGATGGTCAAAAAATCGCAACAGTTAATGATATAGTAAAATACATAGAAGCAAAAAAACAATAAGGATTTAAATTGAGAAGAGTAGTAGTAACTGGCATTGGAATGATAAATGCCCTTGGGCTTGATAAAGAAAGTTCGTTTAAGGCGATTTGTGATGGAAAAAGCGGTGTTGGAGAAATTACTCTTTTTGATACCAGTGATTTAAGTGTTAAAATTGCCGCAGAAGTTAAGGATTTCGATCCTTTAACAGTATTAAACGCAAAAGATGTTAAAAAAGCTGATAGATTTATTCAACTTGGATTACACGCTGCAAAAGAAGCTATAAGTGATGCTAATTTTAAAATGGTTGATGGCGTGATTAGTGAAGTTGATTTAGATGAATTTGGAGTAGTAAGTGCAGCAGGAATTGGTGGCTTACCTAATATTGAGAAAAATTCTAATGTATGTTTGCAAAAGGGCGCAAGCAGGATTTCGCCTTTTTTCATACCTTCAGCTCTAGTTAATATGCTAGGGGGAATGGCTTCAATTGATTATAAATTGAAAGGTCCAAATTTATCTTGTGTAACTGCTTGTGCAGCAGGAACTCACGCAATTGGCGAAGCTTATAAAACAATAGTTTGCAATCAAGCAAATAAAATGTTAGTAATTGGAGCTGAATCAGCTATTTGTGCAGTAGGTATAGGTGGATTTGCTTCAATGAAAGCTTTATCTACTAAAAATGATACTCCAGAAACAGCTAGTAGTCCATTTGATGCTAGTAGAGATGGCTTTGTTATGGGAGAAGGTGCAGCTGCTCTTGTCTTAGAAGATTATGAAGATGCTAAAAAAAGAGGTGCTAGAATATATGCTGAAGTTATAGGGTTTGGTGAAAGTGCAGATGCAAATCATATAACTTCTCCAGCTTTAGATGGTCCATTAAGAGCTATGAAAAAAGCTTTATGTATGGCAAAGGGATTTGATTGCTCTGCTAATAAAATTAAAATTGATTATATTAACGCACACGGAACATCAACTCCAGCTAATGATAAAAATGAAACAGCAGCAATGAAAGAATTGTTTAAAGATGATATGCCTTTAGTAAGTTCTACAAAAGGTCAAACAGGACATTGTTTAGGTGCTGCTGGTGCTATTGAAGCAGTAATTTGTCTAATGGCTATGAGAGATAGTATAGTTCCACCTACAATAAATTATAAAAACCCTGACCCTGATTGTGATTTAGATTATGTGCCTAATATGGCTAGAAAGCATACAATTAAAACAGCTATGAGTAATTCGTTTGGTTTTGGTGGAACGAATGCTTCAGTGATTTTTAGAAAATTGGATTAATTAAGATGGCAGCTTATTTAGATTTTGAGAAAAATATTCAACAATTAGATGAAGATATTATTAATGCTAATATTAAAGGCGATATAGAAGCAGTTAAGATTTTAAAAAAGAATTTAGAAAAAGAATTAACAAAAACCTATAAAAACTTAAGTGATTTTCAAAAACTACAGCTAGCAAGACATCCTGATAGACCATATTCTCTTGATTATGTGAGAATAATTTTAAAAAATGCCCATGAATTACATGGAGATAGAGCATTTAGAGATGACCCTGCTATAGTTTGTTTTGCTGGTTATATTGGCGAGCAAAAAGTAATGTTAATAGGCGAACAAAAAGGTCGTGGAACAAAATATAAATTACATAGAAATTTCGGTATGCCACATCCAGAGGGTTATCGTAAGGTTTTAAGATTTGCTAAAATGGCTGAAAAATTTAAAATACCTATTGTATTTTTAGTAGATACTCCAGGTGCTTATCCTGGAGTAGGAGCTGAAGAGCGTGGTCAAAGTGAGGCAATTGCTACAAATTTATATGAATTAAGCGCTTTAAAAACAATAATTATTTCTATAGTAATTGGAGAAGGCGGAAGTGGTGGAGCTTTAGCTTTAGGTGTAGCTGATAAATTAGCTATGCTTAAAAATTCAGTGTTTTCTGTAATATCTCCTGAAGGTTGTGCTGCTATATTATGGAATGACCCAAGTAAAAGTGAAGCTGCAACAAAGGCTATGAAAATAAGTGCTGATGATTTATATGAGCAAGGATTAATAGATGATATTATAGAAGAAGGCATTGCTCATAGAAACAAAGAGATTACTGCAAATAATATACAAAATTATGTTTTAGAAAAAATAGAAGAACTAAAACCATTAAATCTTGATGAATTGGTTGCAAAAAGAATGCAAAAAATTCTCAAATTGGGTTCTTTTAATGAAGACAAATAATATTTATCCAAGTATCTTACTTGGATAATTTTAGGTTTGTATATGAAATATGTTTTTTTACTCAATATGGGTGGTGTAAATCAACTTGATGAATGTGAAGTATTTTTAAAAAATATGTTTAATGACCCAAATATTTTGGGAATAAAATCAGATTTTTTAAGAAGTCTTGTAGCATTTATGATAAGAAAATTTCGTATTAAATCTATGAAAGAAAATTATAATAAAATAGGTGGTAAAAGTCCTTTAACTAAAATCCAAAAATCTCTTTGTGATAAATTAAATTCTTTGCAAAAAGATTTTCATTTTGATTTTATATCAACTTATGTTCCGCCTTTTGCTAAAGAAGTCTTAGCTAAATATGATTTTAAAGATAATGATGAAATAATACTATTTCCTTTATATCCACATCATTCTATAACCACTACTACATCATCTTTGCAAGATTTTTATAAAAATTTTGATAAAAAAATCAGTATAAAAGAAATACCTTATTTTTACCAAGATGAGCTTTATAATAATATTATTTTAAATGAGATACAAAAATATAAAAATATTGATTGCTTGATAATATCAGCACATTCTTTACCGATAAAAACTATAGAAAAGGGTGATATTTACGAAGAGCATATAAAAGAACATTTTGCTATATTAAAGGATAAATTACAAAACGATTTTAAAGAAATTAAATTAGCTTATCAGTCAAAATTAGGACCTGTAAAATGGTTAGAACCTGCACTTAGTGATGAATTAGATAAATTAGGCAATAAAAGTGTTTTAATATATCCACTATCATTTTGTATTGATTGTTCTGAAACTATTTTAGAATTAGATATTGAATATAGACATCAGTATAAAGGTGATTATAATGTGTGTAAATGTCCAAATGATAGTGAAGATTTTGCTAAATATATCTTAAGCAAATTGGAATTTGCAAATACTAATTTAAATTATGAAAGTCAAAATAAAATTTAAGCTTAAAATGATTTTTTATAACTAATATAAATAACCTATCAAAAGAATTTCAATAATTTTACTTACTTATAATTGGTATCTTATTTATTCTTTACAATTTATATTAAGTTTTGAAATTCTTATTTTAATTTTTTAGATTTTATGGTATTTATAAATAGATTTATTTAGAGTATAAAATAGTAGTTTGGCTAAAATTAGATTTAAAAAATAAACTTTTATTTTAAATTCCATAGTTTTTAAGTTAAGATATATATTTTATTAAATTTTAAACTAATTTTAAAAATATAAAAGATTAGAGTTTTAAGTGTTTTTTATTAGCAAAGCAAATAAAATTATAATTAAAATTGTAAAAATAACATTAAAAAATGTAAGTAGTAAATATATATATCATATACAAAATGTGGCGAATTTTTAAAATACTTGATTGTAATATCGCTTAAAGTTTTATAATGGAATTTAAAGAGCTTTTAAAGTATAAAAACTAATGCACGAAATCATATACTTGTAATATGTATAATCGTTATTAAATTTTACAAAATAGATAAAATTAAATTAATCTTGTTAAGTCCTTAAAATCATATTGTAATGATATTTTATGTAGTTTGAGTTTTGCAAAAATAATATTAAGTCAAGCTTAAGCAATATATTCCATAAAAATTCATCTAACTTTAGCGAGTAAAAAAAGTTCTTGGCTTTAAATATTTTTATCTATAATTTAAAGCTAATAGTAAGTTTTTGTTATCACAATTTTAAAATGTTGCAATGGTTGAGAATGTGGATTTACAAGGCAAATATTTGCTTTGTAATTTTTTCTGTTTTCATTTAATAAATTTAAAAATTAATAGATTTTTTCTATTCAAAAACTTATTCTGATTTATTTTTACTTAGAAGGGGACGGATACAAACTTCATTTAGTTATTCTCGTATCCTTATTACATAATTAGTCATTATCTTTGTTTTAACATAATCTAGGTTTTTCTAACCTTTATACTTACTTATATTTATAAAAATCAAGGTAGGTTTCTTAACAGCAGTTTTTATATTCTAGTTGTTATTTCATTTATTTTAAGGTTAAATATTATGGAATTTAAAATAAGAATTTGGATTTGGAAATTTATAATTTAAATTCCATAATTTAATATGAAAAATCACTAATAAAAGCTATTTAAGATACTATTAATTGCGTATGTTTTAAATTCTAATATTTTAGATTTTACAAATAAGTTTAGTTTTAAAATTTAGAATTTAAAATGAGAATTTGATTTTTAATACAGATTATATTTATGTTACTTTTATTAGCTGTAATACCTTTAAAACTCTTAATAACTTAGATTTAAATTTTAAAGATTTTATCTATAATGCTAAAAACATTATAAAATATTTTATCATCTATGATTGAAACTTGTTTGTTAATGCCTTATGCGTTTAATAATTCTATGAATTTTTCTAAATCTTCTGGATTAAGCAATTCGGTGTTTATAATGCTGCTAAGGAATTTGTTTTTATAAGATAGATGTAAAATTTTGTGTGATGAAAATCTAATGTTTAAATATTCGAAATAATATTCTTTTAAATTATCATAATATATCCTTGTTTTACTAAAAAGCCTAATGATTTCAAAATACTCATCATAACAGATAATTTTTCTTATCATAAGTGGAAAAAGCATAAAACGAAAATGGTGAGGAAGGGCAAATAAAACAAATAGCAATATCACTAAATAACCATCATTAAAATACAAAATACAAGCAAAAATTATAATGATATACAAGCATATAAAAACATTAGGAAGTAATAAAAATAGTGATTTATATATAGAAAATAATAGGCTTTTTTTAAGATTTACTATCAGAATTATTTCTTTATCATTTTGCACAATATAAGCCTTTTTTTGATAATTTAAGATTACATTATTTTAGCAATTAAATTAGTTAGCTTTAACACTAATTAAAATATATTTAAACTAAATTCTTATTTTCAATTATATAATGTTTTAATTTTTATACTATTAAAATTGGGCTTTAATTAATGAGTAAATTGCGAGAAAATCTCGCAATTTTTTATTTAAAGTTTAGATTTTTTACATCCTCATCAACTTTTTTCATAGCTTCTGTTGGTAGAGAACCTGTTGGTGGTTTGTGATCTAGTTTTAGAGGTGCTGCTGGAATTGTTGCTGTTTTTGTTAATTCAATTTTAATTCCATAAGGAGCTAACGCATTTGCTAACTCTGCTTGTCCTTCTCTAGCTACTTCTTTACATTGACCTATAATTCTCATAAATTCTTGTGGTGAGTGGAAGCCATAGCTATTTTCACTAAATGATACGTCCCATCTAATATGTGCTTTTCTATGAGCATATTGTGCTTTTTCTATAACTTTTGAAATAGCATCATCTCTTGCTTTATCTTCAAGACTTGCAAATTCAGGAAGTTTTGCTAATTCTTCACGAGCTGTTTTTATATCAGCAATTAATGCTAATAAGTTATTTTCACAACCTCTAAGCTCATAAGCGTGGCGATTTTGAATAAAGCTAATTCTATCTTTTAATACTTGTTCGCTTTGTGGATGGCAAGTTTTACAAGCTGCATTTATATCAGCTAATGGAGATAGTATATTGTGATTAGTTACTTTGTTTGCTCCATCTCTTTTGTATGGCATATGGCAATCTGCACAAGTTACACCACTTCTATAATGTAAAGAGCTTGAATACATTTCAGCTTCTGGGTGTTGCATTTTAATTATTTTTGTTTTTGTATCTTTTTGAATGTAATCATATGGGAATTCACCATTTGCAAATTTTTCATCATAGTATTCATCAAAATTCTCTATTTTAAATGCTTCATCTTTTTTCCATTTTGTCCATGGGAATGTTAAAGTGCTATCTTTACCTTCAAAATAATACTCAACGTGGCATTGCATACAAACATAATTTCTCATTTCTTTTCTACTAGCTTTGATACCACTTTTAGCGTCTGCTTCATAGCCTCTTAAAACCATAGCATTAACAAAAGCAGGGCGAGTTACACGAAGGCTCATATCATCTGGGTTATGACAATCCGCACAGGTTGATCCCATATGAGAGCCGTGAATTCCATCTCCGTATTTTTCTTCTACTTTTTTCATAACATCAAAATAAGGCATTTTATTCATATTTGTCCAAGCTTCTTTCATAGCTTCGCCTTTTTCACCAAATACATCAAAAAATCCCATTTTCTTTGCACCCATTACTTCAGTTTTACCTAGCATAAAACTTGGGCTTAATTTATCACTTTTATAAATAGCAGTTAAGTAACCAGTATGGCAATTTACACAAGCACCAGGCTGACCTTTAAATGCAGGTAATCCGTGAGCATTTAGATATTCTTTATTGTTTCTTTTTGTTTCCATTTGGTCAATTTGTGAGTAATAGTGAGTTCTTGGTTTAGAATAATCAACCGCAAAAGCGTATCCATTCCAAAATGTTGTCGCAGCCGGCCAGCGAATAATCTTACTATAAGGTAAACTTCCACCAAATGGTGTTTCAATATACTCATCTTTCATTTGTAAATAACCATCTAATTGAGCTGGGAAATTTCTACCCCATTTTGCAAAATCTGGTTCTTCATCACTAATTTCAAAAGTTTTTAATGGTTGAGTTTTACTTTCACCTTTATGTTCTGCAATGTTTGTATTAAGTGCAAATAAGCCTGCACCACCTAAAGCAGCTACCACAATAGCCGCAACATAAACTGATTTTGACATATTTTCTCCTTTTAATTATGTAAATGACCTATTGTTCTATGACAGCTAAGGCAATCAAGTGGCTCGCTATTTAATTTTGTCGTTGCATTGATTGCATTATGTGCGTAGTCTTTATGACAAGTCGCACAATTGCGATTAACATCTTCGTGTGTCATTTCGGTAGGTTCTAAATTAGGTGGATTTCCTCCTACTGTAAAATAATAGCCGTGTTTTAATCCGTGATAAGCTTTTTTAGTCCAATAAGCTACCACATCACCTTGAGGTAAATGACAATCTACGCAACCTGCATTGCTTGAATGCTCACCTTTTGCCCAGCTATCATAAACATCTGTCATAATATGACATTTACTACAGGCTTCAGGTTTAGAAGTCATCATTAAAAAGCCATCTGCTATTATAAAAGTATAAATTCCACCACCAATAAAAATCCCAATTACTATGCAAAGGGCTAATAAAAGTTTGTTTGTTGGTTTTTTCATTTATACACCTTGTGAAAATTTGAAACACTACTTTAATATAAAAAAGCTTAAAAATAATTGATGGCAATTAATATATTTTTTTAAATTTAATTTAATTTTTAAATATTTTATATTATTTTATGAATGTTTTTTCAATTTTTATTGAATTAAGAATTTTAAGTTAATTTAATGTTGATAATATTTATGTGCTTTACTTTAAAAAAAATATTAATCTTAATCAATAAGATTTTAAAGCAAATAATCTAATCTATTTTTACATTATTATTATAAGGAGAATAAATGCAAAGACGAGATTTTTTAAAGAGCACAGCAGTTGCAAGTGCAGCAGCTTGCATAAATCCTACTATTGCTTTAGCAAAAGACGAAACAAGTGAATGGACTTGGGATAAAGCAGTTTGTAGATTTTGTGGAACTGGCTGTGGTATTATGGTTGCTACTAAAAATGGCAAAATTGTAGCTACTAAGGGCGACCCTGAAGCACCTGTAAATCGTGGTTTAAATTGTATTAAAGGATATTTTAATGCAAAAATTATGTATGGAGAAGATAGACTTGTAACGCCTTTATTAAGAGTAAATGCTAAGGGTGAATTTGATAAGAACGGAAAATTTGCTCCAGTATCTTGGAAAAGAGCTTTTGATGAGATGGAAAAACATATGAAAAAAGCTTTAAAAGAACAAGGTGTAAATGGTATAGGAATGTTTGCAAGTGGTCAGCATACTATTCAAGAAGGATATGCTGCTTCAAAATTATTTAAAGCTGGTTTTAGAAGCAATAATATAGACCCAAATGCTAGACATTGTATGGCAAGTGCTGTTATTGGTTTTATGCAAACATTTGGTATTGATGAGCCTGCAGGTTGCTATGATGATATTGAACTTACTGATACTATTATTTGTTGGGGTTCAAATATGGCTGAAATGCACCCAATTTTATGGAGCCGTGTAAGTGATAGAAAATTAAGAGACCCTGAAAAAGTAAAAATTGTAAATCTTTCAACCTATACAACAAGAACTAGCGACATTGCTGATATGGAACTTATATTTACTCCAAGTTCTGATATTGCAATATGGAATTATATTGCTAGAGAAATTGTATATAACAATCCAAAAGCAATTGATTGGGAATTTGTAAAAAATCATTGTGTATTTACAACAGGATTTGCTGATATTGGATATGGAATGAGAAATAATCCAAATCATCCAAGCTTTAGCGAAGCTGAAAAAGATACCGTTGCTAAAGAAAATGCAATCACTTTAGACAAAGATGAAGCAATAGCATTAAGTCATTTAGGTGTAAAAGATGGTGAAAAATTTGAAATGAAACATCAAGCTCAAGCAGCACTTAACTGGCAAATTCAATTTGAAGATTTCAAAAAAGCACTTGAACCTTATACATTAGATTATGTTGCAAGCGTAGCTAAAGGAAATCCTGATGAAGATATAGAAGAATTTAAGAAAAAATTAAAAGCATTAGCTGATTTATATATTGAAAAAAATAGAAAGGTAGTAAGCTTTTGGACTATGGGCTTTAACCAACATACTCGTGGTAGTTGGGTAAATGAACTTGCATACACTGTGCATTTATTAGTAGGAAAACAAGCAAAACCAGGTGATGGAGCATTCTCTTTAACAGGTCAGCCAAGTGCTTGTGGAACAGCAAGAGAAGTTGGAACTTTTGCACACCGCTT
The DNA here is from genome assembly GCF_020138145.1 of Campylobacter sp. RM9334. Taxonomy (NCBI): domain Bacteria; kingdom Pseudomonadati; phylum Campylobacterota; class Epsilonproteobacteria; order Campylobacterales; family Campylobacteraceae; genus Campylobacter; species Campylobacter sp. RM9334. The sequence continues at coordinate 29,243 of NZ_JACGAX010000016.1, read as the reverse complement.
ACCTGCTGATTGGGTTGTAGCAAATCCTAAACATAGAGCTAAAAGTGAAGAACTTTGGAAAGTTCCTGAAGGAACAATTAATGGTGTTCAAGGAAATCACTTTATGCAAATGATGAGAAATCTTGAAGATGGAAAACAAAAATTCGCATGGGTTATGGTAAATAATCCTTGGCAAAATACTGCAAATGCAAATCACTGGATAAAAGCTGCTAGAGAAAAAGATAATTTTATAGTAGTAAGTGATTGCTATCCTGGAATTAGTGCAAAAGTTGCGGATTTAATTTTACCTACAGCTATGATTTATGAAAAATGGGGAGCTTACGGAAACGCAGAAAGAAGAACTCAACATTGGAGACAACAAGTATTGCCAGTTGGTGAAGCTATGAGTGATTTATGGCAATTATTAGAGCTTAGCAAACGCTTTAAATTAAGCGAAGTTTGGAATGAAGTAAAAATTGATGAAAAGACAACATTACCAAGCGTATTAGAAAAAGCTAAAGAAATGGGATATAAAGAAGATGATACTTTATATGATGTTTTATTTGCTAATAAAGAATGTAAAGAAATTTCATTAGATGATAGTGAAAGCTTAAAAGATTGGTTAAATAGCGAAGTTAAAGGCGATAGTAGAAATGTAAAAGGTAGTGATGGCAATGTATTTAAAGGCTATAATTTCTTTATTCAAAAATATTTATGGGAAGAATATAGAAAATTCGGAGCTGGTCACGGACACGATTTAGCTAGTTTTGAAACTTATCATAAGGTAAGGGGCTTAAGATGGCCTGTTGTTGATGGTAAAGAAACTCAATGGAGATTTAATACAAAATACGATGTATATGCTAAAAAAGCAAATCCTGAAGGTGATTTTGCATTCTATGGGGATTTTGATAAATCAATTAAAAGTGGTGATTTAGTAAAACCAACAAGCGAAGAAGCAACAGCAATTACAAATAAAGCTAAGATTTTCTTTAGACCATTTATGAAAGCACCTGAAAGACCATCTAAAGAATATCCATTCTGGTTATGTACTGGTAGGGTTTTAGAGCATTGGCATAGTGGAACAATGACAATGAGAGTTCCTGAATTATTCCGTGCAGTTCCTGAAGCTATGTGTTATATTCACCCAGAAGATGCTAAAGCTTTAGGAGTTGAGCAAAGAGAATTAGTATGGATAGAATCTCGCCGTGGAAAAGTTAAAGCTCGTATTGATATGCGTGGAAGAAACAAACCACCAAGAGGTCTTGTTTATGTTCCTTGGTTTGATGAGAATGTTTATATTAATAAAGTTACATTAGATGCAACTTGTCCAATTTCAAAACAAACTGATTTTAAAAAGTGTGCAGTAAAAATAACTAAGGCGTAATATTTATGAGAAGGCAATTTTTTACAAATACTATAAAGATTTTAGCGGTTGGTGTTGGAACTTTTAGCATATTCAAACTAAACGATACACCAAAAAGTGAAAGCAAAATTGAACTTAAAAAGAGTTTTTTTCTACGCCCACCAGGAGTTGTTAGTGAAAAACATTTTTTGGCTAATTGCATTCGTTGTGCTAAATGTGTAAAAGCTTGCCCTTATAATACTTTAAGTTTAGCTAAGATAGGGGAATTTGCTAGTTTAGGAACTCCTAAATTTAGTGCAAATGAAATTCCTTGCTATTTATGCGATGATTTGCCTTGTATTAAGGCTTGTCCGACAGATGCGCTAGATAAAAGTATTAATAAAATTTCTTTAGTAAATATTGGTCGTGCAATAGTAGATGAAAGCTCTTGTGTAGCTCATTTTGGAATTCAATGTGATGCTTGCTATAGGGCGTGTCCTTTTATAGATAAAGCTTTAAAGCTTGAATATAAAAGAAATGAGCGAACTAAAAAACATGCAATGTTAGTGCCTAAGGTTGATTATGATTATTGTGTGGGTTGTGGTTTATGTGAAAAAGTTTGTATTACTAAAAAGCCAGCTATTGTTATTTTGCCTACTAGTTTTATATTGGGTGAGAGAAATGATAATTATGTTAAAGGCTGGATTAGTGGTGATGATGAAAGATTAAAACACATAGATACTAGCAAAAAACACGATGAGAAAAAAGCTATAAATTACCTAAATGATGGAGAATTTTAATGAAGATATTAAAAAATAAATATTTGATTTTAAGAAGATTTATCCAATTAGGACTTTTAGTTTTATTTCTATTACCTAGTGCTGATTTTATTTTAAAAGGAAATCTTAGCTCTTCGCTATTATTTAATAGTATTAGCTTAAGCGATCCTTTTGCATATTTGCAAATATTTTTAGCAACTTTTACTCTTAATGTGGGATTATTTATATCTGCATTTTTAGTTTTTATTATTTATGCTTTATTTTTGGGTCGCGCATTTTGTTCTTTTGTTTGTCCTGTTAATTTGATTACAAATTTAGCAGATTTTATCAAGCAAAACACAAGTTTTAAAAGCTCTAAGCTGACTAATTTTAAACAAAACACTAGATATTTTATATTATTTAGTATTTTGATTTTGTGTTTGATAGCAAATGAGCCAGTATTTGAAAAGTATTCTCATATAGGAATAATTACTAGGGGAATAATTTTTATGCAAACTTCGGCTATATTTGTTGCAATTATTATATTTTTACTTGATTTATTTGTGCAAAGGAATTTAGTTTGTTCGCATCTTTGTCCATTAGGTGCTTTTTATAGTTTAATTTCAAAATTTGCTATGTTAAAAGTAAGTTATGATTTAAATAAATGCACTAAATGTATGAAATGCAAAATGATTTGTCCAGAAGCTCAAGTATTATCACTTATTACAAAATATAGTGGTAATGTTAGCAATAGTGAGTGCATTAAGTGTGCTAGATGTATTGAAGTATGCGATGATGATGCACTTAATTTTAATTTAATTAATTTTTTGAAAGGAAAAAAATGAAAAAAATATTTTTAAGTTTAGCTGCTAGTAGTTTGTTGATTGCTGCTAGTGTGAGTGATACTGAAATTGGTTTAAGAAAACATTCACTAAACGATGAAACAAAATTAGAAATCAAGAATTTTACATACTCTGAAAAAGAAGCTGGAGAAGCAGAGCGTTTTGAAAGAGCTTATTTAAATGCTCCACCACAAATTCCACACAATGTAGAAGATTTTTTACCAATTACTCAAGATAATAATATGTGTCTTAGCTGTCATGATTTAGGTGCTGACAATGAGCGTGTAAAGCTTAGTATTGAAGAAGCAACTCCTATGCCAGCAAGCCATTATTATGATTTAAGAAATGAGAAAAAACTTGATTCTATATCTCAAGCAAGATATAACTGCGTTCAATGCCACGCACCACAAGCAAATATTGATAGTGGAATCAAAAACACATTTAAGCCTGATTTTAGAAATGATGAATTAGGCAAACATCGTTCAAATTTACTTGATGTAATAAATGAAGGATTAAAGTGAAAAAATTGCTATTATTTATAGCTAGTTTAGGTTTAGCAAGTGAGCTAAACCTAAATGAATTAGAATATTTAGAATATGATTGTTATATAAATTATATCAATAATGAATTTGTAGCGTGTGGCAATGATATTTATAAAAATAATGATAAGGTTTTAAGCCTTGATGATAATATTATTTTTATTGATGATTACGATAGTAGCATTTTAGCAATTAGTTCAAAAGATGGGTTAAAGACTTTAAACATTTATAAAGATAATAAATTATTGAAATTTAAAATCTCAAGCGATATTAATAAGGCATTTTTATATAAAGATAAAATAATTCTTACTTCTTTAGGAAGCGAACTAATCATAAGAGATTTATCATTTAACTTAATAAAAAAAGTTCATTTTTCAAACGCAAGCATAAATGCTGCAAGTATTAATAAAGAAAAGGCAAAAATTGCTTTAGGATTTGAAAGTGGAAAAATAGTTGTTTATGATTTAAATTCTAATGATTTTATAAGCAAGGAAGTTCATAAAGATAATATTTATAATGTAGATTATAAAAAAGATAATATTATCTCTTGCTCAACTGATAGAAAAGTTATAATTAATGATGATAAATTAAATGAAATTACTAATATAGAAAGTGATAATTTAGTTTATAATTGCGCTTTAAGTGATAATTTAAATTTTGCTTATTCTTGCGATTTAGAAAATAATATTTGTATAGGTAAGGATAAAATAAATATAGGTAATTTATATCTTAATTCAATATTATTTGATAAAAATACATTAAAGCTCAATGCTTATTCAAAAATTTTATACAAAAAGGATTTTTAATGATTTCATCTTTAGTAGTTATTGCAAATGAAGAATTTGAAAACGAAATAAAAAATATAAAAGATGCCAACATAGAGCAAGTAATTGATAAAAAATTTATCGTTTTAATTGAAGCTAGTGATTTTGACAATACTTTAGCAACTTTTAATGCCATTAAGCGATTAGATAGTGTTATAGATGTTAATATGGCTTTTAGTGAAGCTAGTGAATTTGATTTAGAAATTAACGCTCAAAAAATAGCAGATAAAGTAAATGCTTTAGGCAATGCAGAGAATATTGAGTATTATGGAAACATTTATAATAAATATTAATAATTTAACTCGTAATTTTTTTATATTTTTATCTTTTAATATAAAATTCTTATAAGTATTATAATTTTAGATTATAATACTTACTCACATTTTTAATTAGATTAAAAAATTAATTTATTTTTAAGGAGAAGCTATGAATAAGCTTTTATGGATAGTTGTTGCTATTCTTGGAGCATTTTGTATGGGCGTTATTGCTTTAAATAATGGCGAAACAATAAATGCTGCTTGGATAGTTGTAGCTGCTGTTTGTATTTATACAATCGGCTATAGATTTTATGCTTTGTTTATAGAAACTAAGCTTTGCGGCGTTGATGCTACTAAGATTACTCCTGCTGTAGCACTTAACGATGGAAAAGACTTTGTTCCTACAAACAAATATGTTTTATTTGGCCATCACTTTGCTGCAATTGCAGGTGCAGGACCACTTGTTGGACCAATCCTAGCAGCTCAAATGGGATATTTGCCTAGTGTATTATGGATATTAATTGGTGGTGTTTTGGTTGGTAGCGTGCATGATTTTGTTGTGCTTTTTGTATCAAGCAGACGCGGTGGAAAAAGTCTTGGCGAAATGATTAAAGACGAGATGGGGAATTTCGTTGGTGTTGTTTCTATGATAGGAATTTTTCTTATTATGCTAATTATCATTGCTATTTTAGCTATGGTTGTTGTAAAAGCTTTAGCACATTCTCCTTGGGGGACATTTACAATAGCTTCAACAATTCCTATTGCTATTTTTATGGGAATTTATATGAGATTTATTCGCCCAGGTGCAGTCGGAGAAGCTAGTATAATTGGCTTTGTTTTACTTATGATAGCTTTATATTTAGGAAAAGTTGTATCAAACGACCCTGATTTAGCAAGACATTTTGATTTTAGCGTTCTTGAACTTAGCTTTATAATGATGGGCTATGGAATGATAGCTGCGATTTTACCAGTTTGGTTTTTACTTGCACCAAGAGATTATCTTTCAACATTTTTAAAAATTGGTGTAATTTTGATAATGGCTATTTGTGTTGTTTTAGTTTCTCCTGAAATTAAAATGGCAAAAGTTACACATTTTATAGATGGCACAGGCCCTGTGTTTGCAGGTGGATTATTTCCATTTTTATTCATAAATATTGCTTGTGGGGCGATTTCAGGCTTTCACGCATTAATTTCTAGTGGAACAAGTCCAAAAATGCTAGAAAATGAAACACAAGCAAAAATGGTAGGCTATGGCTCAATGTTAATGGAGAGTGCAGTTGCTATTATGGCTTTAATTGCTGCTTGTATACTTCAACCTGGAGTATATTTTGCAATAAATTCAGCACCAGCAATTATAGGCACGACACTTGAGAGTGCGAGTGCAGCTATTAGTGCTTGGGGATTTAGCGTAACTCCTGCTGATATTCAAACACTTGCTAATGATATAGGTGAGAGCACTATATTAAGTAGAACAGGTGGAGCACCTACATTTGCAATAGGTTTATCATTAATTATTCACGAGCTAATCGGTGGAAAGGAAATGATGGCATTTTGGTATCACTTCGCTATTTTATTTGAAGCATTATTTATCTTAACAGCAGTTGATGCGGGAACTAGAACTTGTAGATTTATGGTTCAAGATATGTTAGGAAATGTTTATAAGCCACTTGCAAACACAAGTAATTTAGGAGCAAATATATTCGCTACTTTAATTTGTGTTGCTGGATGGGGCTGGTTCTTATATGGTGGTGCGATTGACCCACTTGGCGGAATTTATTCACTTTGGTCGCTTTTTGGCGTATCAAATCAACTTTTAGCAGTAGTTGCTATGTTTTTATGTGGCTCTGTATTTATTAAAATGGGAAAAAGAAAGTATATCTTAGCTATTGTTTTACCTGCGCTTTTTGTAATCTCAACTACATTTACAGCAGGTATTGCAAAGGTATTACCACAAAGTGAAAGCAAAATCGCAAACTCAATTTCTCACGTAGCAACAGCTCAAATTAATTTTGCTAAAGCTGATGAATTATTAGTAAAAATTAATGCAGGAGATAATAGTGAAGCGACTTTAAAAGAATTTAATAAAGCTAAACAAGTAGCACATTCTAATGTAGTAAATGCTATTTTAACGATTTTCTTCTTATTAGTTACCATAATAGTTGGAATTAAATTCGTTCTAATTTGGAAAGAAAGTTATTCTAATAGGTTTAGCATTCCACTTAAAGAAGTGGTTTATGAAAAAGCAGCTTCGTGAGTTTTTTTACGCAATGCTTGGAGCACCTGATTATGAAAAATATTTAGAGCATTTTAAGAAAATGCACCCTGATAAAACTCCTTTAACTAAAAAGGAGTTTTTCATAGAACAAACAAGCAAGCGTAAAACAAAATGCTGATAAATTTAAGTAGCTAGTTAGCTAATACAAATTATCTTTATTAGCAAATATTTTTATCTTTTTTTATAATTTTATTTTTAAAAATCTTGAATAATTATTAAATAATTTTAATCCATTAACTTCTTGTTAGCGGGGGGGGGTATTACAATAGCTCTTTTATTTAATCAAAGGAGTCATTATGGACAAAAGTTCTTATTTAATGTTGCTTGATAATAAAATATCAAGCGAGCAAAAGTTTATGCTAAGCAATAAACTTGACAGCTTAAGTGAAGAAAAATTTAAAAATCTTTCTTGTATTAATTACAAACACCCTATATTGGCAATGAATTTAGGGTTTTTCTTCGGGATATTAGGTATTGATAGGTTTTATCAAGGTAATAGGTCTTTAGGTTTTTTAAAATTAGGAATATTTTTAATAGGCTTAATTAGTATGCTTCTTTTTATAGGGATATTTATTTTATGGGCTTTATATATTTATGTTTTAATAGATATTTATTTTGTATATAAAGCAATTCAACAAAGTAATTACCAAAAAATTTTACAGGCTATAGGCTAAGTAATAATTGGTTGTCAATACCAAATAACGGCAAAATTAGTGCAAAAGATAATAGCATATAACAGAATTATTAAAAGCTAAATAATTTGTAAGATTAAATATTGCAAAGTTATTTTGCCTATATTTTGCCTTTAATCCATTTTAAATTTAAAAATAAAGAAAATAAAATTAAAGGAAAAAAATGAAAAAAATGAAAAATATCGGTATTGGTGTTATTGTAGGTTTAATAGCTGCTAGTTTATTTAGCACTAAGGTATTTGCTTTTATGTTGTATTTAAAGAATCCTAATAACCCTTATAACTCGTTGAAAAATATTGAAGCAACAATTAACTTAGTAAAAAGTGTAGGGGAATTTGATAAATTTATATCGCAAGAGCGTTTGGCATTAGAACTATATGCTTCTTATGGTTTAACTTTTATCTTAGGATTTGTAATAGCGTTAATAGCATTATATTTTGTACAAAAAGCTAAGAATAAAAATAAGACACAAAACTGATTTAATATTTTTATCTTAAAGTTATAAAAACATTAAGCTCTGTTATTTTTATAATAAAGCTTAATGTATAAATAAAAATTAAAATTATGATTAGACTAATTTTTTAAATACTAGAATTTAAAATCATCAAGAAGTTAAAATTAAAAAGCGTAAAATAATAACAAAAAAGCTATTTTATGGCTAATTGATTAAAATTTTTAATAAATCATAAGCTATATAAATCATTATTAAGCTAGTTAATATTTCTATAAAAAAATATATTTTTTTATTTAAAAGTATTTTACTAATTTTACTAACTCCTAATCCTAAAGAAAAAAACCACAAAAAAGAAGCACATACACCACCTAAGAAAAATAATATCCTTTCATTTTGTTGAATATTTATAGCGTTTGCTCCAACTAAAAATATGGTATCTAAATAAACATGTGGGTTTAGTAAAGTAATTGCTAAGGTTAAAATTATTGCTTTTTTTACACTTAATTTTTCATTATCATTGTGAAAATCACAATTAGTGTTCATAAAGGCTGATTTTAGTGAAATCATCGCATAAGTGATTAAAAATAATATACCTAAAATTGTAACTATTAAACTTATTGTTTCGTTTTTTAATAATACTTTACCAACTCCAAATACTCCACAAGTAAGTAAAATAGCATCGCAAATAAAACAAATACTGCATATTAAAATTATATGATTTTTTAATATTGCTTGTTTTATTACAAACATATTTTGAGCTCCGATAGCAACAATTAATGATAATATTAATATAAAACCTTTTATAAAAACCATTGTAAAATCCTTTTAAAAATAATATTATATAAAAAATAATTTTAAGGATTAATATGAAAAAACCAACAAAAGCACAAATGCAATTAATTAAAAAATTACCATTTAAATATCAAATAATTGCTTTAATTATTTTTTTAGTAGTTGCAAATTTTTCTTATTTTACTTCTTTTACTAAAGAGTATTCACTAGAAAAAGTAAGTGATGGAGATACTATAGTTTTGCTTAGCAAAGGAGAAAAAATCAAAGTGAGATTTTATGGTATAGACGCACCAGAAAGCGCTCAAGAATACGGGCAATTTTGTAAAAATATGCTAAGTGATTTTCTTAAAAATAAAGATATTAAGTTAGAGATTAAAGACAAAGATAAATATGGACGGGTTGTAGGTATTGTCTATGCTAATGGTGAAGATATAAATAAAGCAATGGTAAGAAATGGTTGTGCGTGGTCGTATCAAAACTATACGAAAAAATATTTAGATGATGAAAAATACGCAAGAGCCAATAAATTAGGATTATGGCAAGGTAAAAATCCACAAAATCCAAGAGAATTTAGATTAGAGCATAAAAGAGATTGATTAGCAAATCTTTTATGTTATCTTTAGATTTTATTTTAACTTAAGGAGAAAGCTATGGGATTTTTTGATAAACTCAAAGCAGCTTGTGGTATTCCTGATTATGAAGCTTATTTAAGAGAACATAAGGAAAAATACCCAAATGAAGAGCCTTTAAGCAAAGAAGAATTTTTAAAGCGTGAGAAAGAGCGTTTAAATTCTAATTGTGCTTGAGGTTAATTAAGAAGCAAGTTTGCTTATACAAGATTAAGGACAAGCAATGTTTAAAAAGCTTAAAGCATTTTTTAAAACAAAAACTCAAAGCTATGAAAAATACTTAGCTGAATGTGAAAAAACAGGCGAAAAGCCAAAAAGTGAAGAAGAATTTAAAACGATTAAAAAAAGTTGTTGATTATTTAAAAGAAGCTAGTTTAGTTTTACAAGTTAATTTAAAATAATTCCTATTTTAAAATTAAAATAGGAATTTCAAATATTAAAATCTTCTAAAAATTGTTGCTAAAATCCCACCTGAAATATTGTGCCATACGCTAAATAAAGCAGCCACAACAGCAGCTAAAGGATAAGCAGCAAAATGAGTAGTTGCTAATGAAGTAGCTAAGCCTGAGTTTTGCATTCCTACTTCTATTGCTAGAGTTTTTTGTTTTGCTAATTCTAATTTAAAGATTTTTCCCGCAAAAAAGCCTAAAAGATAGCCTAAGACATTATGAAGCATTACAACTATTAAAATAATGCCTAAATTATCTAAGATTTTTGTTGCATTTGCACCAACTACACTCATTACTATAGCTACAATTCCAAATGTTGAAATAAGTGGCAAAATATCTTGTAATTTTTCAGTAATTTTAGGTAAAAATTTATGAGCTAAAACACCTAATAAAATAGGAATAATAATCACTTGAATAATGCTAATAAACATTGAAATAGCGTTAATATCAATGCTTTTTCCAACTAATAAATAAGTAATAAATGGAGTAATTATCGGAGCTAAAATCGTAGTGCAACTTGTAATACTAACTGATAAAGCAACATCAGCTTTTGCTAGGTAGCTAATCACATTTGAGCTAGTGCCACCAGGACAAGCACCAACTAAGGCAACACCTATTGCTAAAGCACTATCAAGTTTGAAAACAAAAATCAAAACAAAAGCTATAAAAGGCATTATTATAAATTGTGCAAAAATACCTATAATCACATCTTTAGGTCTTAAAAATAACTCCTTAAAATCACTAGCTCTAACGCTAAGCCCCATTCCAAACATAATAATTCCAAGCAAATAATTAACATAACTTGTCTTAATAATATTAGAAATACTTGGATAAAACAAAGCAAAAGCAGTGCAAACTAAAACCAAAATAGCTAAATTTTTTGAAATAAAATCGCTAATTTTTTTCATAAAATCTCCTTTAAAAAACACGAAATTTATTAAATTAAACTTTAAAGTAAATTAAAAATGAAAATTAGTTTTTTATTAGTTTTATTAATTATTCTTTTGATAACATAAAGGCAAAATCAAAGGTAGAAAATATGAAAAAAATAATAGTAGTAGATACTTTAAACGTGCTATTTCGCTCTTATTATGCGATGAGGAATTTAAAAAGTGCAAAAGATGAAAAACCAATAGGAATGATATTTGGTTTATTAAATTTTATGTTAAAAATTGTTGAAGAAATTGAATGTGATTATGTAGTTTTTGCACTAGATAGCTCTGGTGGGTCATTTAGAAAAGAGCTTTTGCCTGATTATAAGGCTAATAGAAAAGAATTAGAACCTGAATTAAAAGAGCAAATTCCAGTATGTATCGAGCTTATTAAAAAATCAGGATTTTTATCAATAGAAATTCCTAATTATGAAGCTGATGATATTATTGCTAGTGTTAGCAAATTTGCTAAGCAACAAGGCTTATTTACTAGCATTTATTCAACCGATAAAGACCTTTATCAATTGCTTGATGATAATAATACCGAGCTAATTGGTAAGAATTATGAGATTATAAATGAGTTAGCTTGTATTGAGAAATTTGGAGTTAAGCCTTATCAAATGCTTGATTATTTAACCTTAGTAGGCGATAGTGCTGATAATTTTAAAGGCATTCCAGGTATTGGACCAGTTGCTGCTAAAAAACTATTAAACGAATACGATAGCCTTGATAATGTATATAAAAATCTAAATGTATTAGGTAATAAAAGTTCTCAAAAAAAATTAGCCGAACATAAAGATGATGCAGTTTTATCTAAAAAATTAGCAAAATTAGTTGATGATTTGCCTTTAGGAGATTTTCTAAGCAAGGCTAGTAAGCCAAGTATTAATATATTTAATAATATTGAAGATGAATTAAGAGAATTTGAATTATTTAAATTCTTAAAATTTATAGATAAACAAAACGAGATAAAAGAAGAAAAACAAGTAAGCTTAAAATATACAAAAACCTTATTAGATGATAAAGAAGAATTATTCAAGATTATAGATAATTTAGGTGATGAGGTTGGGTTTGATACTGAAACAACAGGGCTTAATTATGATGATAAGATAGTTGGATTTTCGTTTTGCAATCAAGATAAAAGCTATTATGTTCCAATACTACATGAAAATGCAAAAAATATTGCTAAAGAAGATGCTATAAAAGCTATAAATAAGATATTTGAAAAAGTAATAATAGGTCATAATTTAAAATTTGATTTAAAAATGCTGAAAAATGATTTAGGTATTTCGTATCCAAAGAAATTTAAAGATAGTATGATAGCTGCTTGGCTACTTGATTCAAGTTCTAAATACTCACTTGATTATCTTGCTAAGGAGTATTTTGATTATACTTGTTTAGCTTATGAAGAAGTAGTTAAAAAGGGCGAAAATTTTAGCGATATTGATACCAAATTAGCTTGTGAATATGCAAGCGAAGATGCGTTTATAACTAAAGCAATTTATGAACACGCTTTTAAAAACTTAGATGATGAACGCAAAAAAGAATTTGATTTTGAATGTGAGTTTATTAAAGTTTTAATTTCTTTAGAAAATAATGGAATTACACTAAATAAAGAAAAATTATTAAATCTTCAAAATATATTAGAGCTTAATTTAAAAGAATTAGAAAATCAGATATTTAATATGGTTGGCTTAAGCTTTAATTTAAATTCTCCAAAGCAACTTAAAGAGATTTTATATGATAAATTAAAACTACCTGATAATCATAAAGGCTCAACCAATGAAGCAGCCTTACAAAGCATAGAGCATCCTATTGCTGAATTGATTTTAGAATATAGAACCGCTAGCAAAGTCCTTAGCACCTATGTTTTACCATTGCTTGAGTTAAATGTAGATAATCAAGAGAATTTCAAAGTGCGTTCAAACTTTTTACAAACAGGCACAGCAACAGGAAGACTTAGCTCAAACAATCCAAATCTACAAAATATCCCTGCTAGAAGCAAATACGCAAGTTATTTAAAAGAAGCTTTTATCCCGCAAACTGGTTATTCATTTATTAGTCTTGATTATTCTCAAATTGAGCTTAGAATGTTGGCTCATTTTAGCCAAGATGAAAATTTATTAAAAGCATTTTTATTTGATGAAGACATTCATACAAGAACTGCTATTGAGATTTTTGGCACGAGCGATAAAGATAAAAGAAATTATGCAAAAAGCATAAATTTTGGTCTAATTTATGGAATGGGTGCTAGAAGACTTAGTGAAGAGTTAAAAATACCATATAGCGATGCTAGTGATTATATTAAAAAATATTTTGCTTCTTTTAGTTTGATTAAAGAATATTTTGAAAATACAAAAAAACAAACAAAAGACTTAGGTTATATCAAAACGCTTTTAGGTAGGAAAAGATTTTTCAAATATACAAATGATATTAAGATAAATAATGCAAACGATAGAGAATGTATAAATAGCATTTTGCAAGGTTCGGCAGCAGATTTAATTAAATTAGCTATGATTAAGATTTATCCATATTTGAGTGAAAATGCAAAATTGATATTGCAAATTCACGATGAATTAATTTTTGAAGTAAAAGATGAATATGTATTAGAATTTTCAAAAATAGCTCAAAATATAATGGAAAATGCTTATGGTTTAAAAGTTAAATTAAAAACGAGTTTGAGTGTTGGGAAAAGTTGGGATAAATTAAAATAAAGGGAAAGGTTATGGAAATAATATTTGCTTGGAATAAAGACTATGAAACAAATATTGATAATGTTGATAAGCAGCATTATTATTTAGTGCAATTAATAAATGAACTAGCTTTAAAATTAAGCGAAAAGAATTTAAATAAAAACGAATTAGATGAAGCTTTTACTGGTATTTTAAACTATGCTAAAGAGCATTTTTCAGAAGAAGAAATGCTAATGCAAAATGTAAATATTTATAGTGATTTTTTTCAAGAGCATAAATTAAGTCATAAAATGTTTATAGAACAAACTAAGCAATTATATGATGATGTTGGAGATGGCACTAATAAAGAAGCTGTTAAGAGTTTGCTAGAGTTTTTGATTTCTTGGCTTGCTTTTCATATTTTAGGGATTGACCAAAATATGGCAAAGCAAATAGAATTAATTAATCAAGGTCTTGAAGCTAAAGAAGCTTATGAGATAGTAGTTCAAAATGAAAATAAGCAAACAGCACCTTTAGTAAAAGCTCTTAGTAATCTTTTAAATGTTGTAGTTAAGAAAAATAGCGAATTATTAGAACTTAAAAGAAATCTTGAATTAAAAGTGAAAGAGAAAACAAGAGAATTAGCAGCAACAAATCAAACTTTAAGAAGTATAGCTTTAACAGATGTATTAACAAATTTACCAAATAGAAGACATTTATTTGAAGTTTTAGAAGTTATTTTAAATGAAGCTAAGGAAAATTCGTTAATTACAAGTGGTTTAATGATTGATTTAGATAATTTTAAAGAAGTAAATGACACTTATGGACACGAAATGGGCGATAAGGTATTAAGAGAATTTTCGCAAACAATCAAAGAAACTATCAGAACTGATGATGTTTTAGCAAGACTTGGTGGAGATGAGTTTTTTGTTTTACTACCAAATACAGATATTGATGGTGCTATGTTATTAGCAAAAACACTTTTAAATGTTACTAGAAGTTTAAATATTCAAGTAGGAAATAAGCTAGATGATAGATGGAAAAGTAGTATTAGTATAGGAGTGGCTACAATTTTACCTACTACTATTACAAATTCTAATGATTTTATGAAAAAAACCGATTTAGCAGTGTATGCTGCTAAAAATGCTGGCAAAAATTGCATAAAAGTATATAATGAAGAAATTTTAACTAAATGAATGTAATATTTTAAGATTTAAATAAAGGAAAAAATGTGGATTTAACAACGGTCTTAGGAATGGTTTTAGCTCTTACATCTATTTGCGTAGGGGATATTTTAGAAGGTGGTAACCCATTACACCTTATTCATATTTCATCGGTTTTAATCGTTTTACCAACAGCATTTTTCTCTACTATGGTTGGAACGAATAAATATTTTATAAAAGGAGCTTTTAAAGAGCTTAAAATAGTTTTTAAAGGTAGTGGGGTTAATTTTCAAGCAAGAACCGATCAGTTAATAGAATTTGCTTCTATTGCTAGAAAAGATGGGCTTTTAGCACTTGAACCAAAAGTAGCTGAAATAGATAATCACTACTTAAAATCAGCAATGATGATGATGGTTGATGGTAAAGATGTTGAAGAGATAAAAGAGAGTATGGAGCTTGATATTTCTCATTCAGAAACTTATTATGATGAGTGTAGGGAATTCTTTTGTCGTGTAGGTGAGTCTTGTCCTACATTCGGACTTGTTGGAGCGGTATGCGGTCTTATGCTAGCACTTCAATTACTTGATAATCCGCAAGCAATGGCGATGGGTATTGCGGGTGCATTTACGGCTACGGTTACAGGGATTTATTGTTGTTATGGAGTGTTTGTGCCTTGGGGAAACAAAATCAAAGGTAACGGACATGATTTAATAGTAGAAAAAGAGCTTATGATGGCTGGGGTAGTTGGTATAGCAGAAGGTGCAAATCCAAGAGATTTAGAGCAAAAGCTATTTTTATATTTCCCACATGGTTTAGTACCTAAATCACAATTTGGTGAATAATAATGTCTAAGAAAAAAAAGTGCCCACCAATACCAGCATGCGAGAAATGGGCTGTTCCTTTAGCAGACTTTTTCTCATTATTACTAGCGTTATTTATCGCACTTTACGCTATTGCTTCGGTAAATACTGATAAAGCAAAGGCTTTAACTAAAGAATTTGTAAAGATTTTTGATTTTCCAAGCACGCAGGTGGTAGAAAAAGAGAGTAAAACAGATGGCAAACATAGTCCATCAAATAACGAAGAATCTCGTGCTTTACAAGCTCAAAATATAAATCAGCAAGAAAGTATAGAAAAACTAAAAGCTATTTTAGATCAAAGAGAAAACCAATTTTATATGGAACTTCCTTCAATATTGTTTTTTAACAAAGACGAAACTAGAGTTGCAAATAGTGATGATATTTTATATCTTAAAAGAATTAAAATGATAATGCAAGGCTTAGGAGATGGGGTTCAGCTTGAAATTCGTGGATTTAGCGATAATGATGATAGTTATTTAACAAGTTTTGATTTAGCGACTGCAAGAGCTAGAGAAGTCCTTGAGATACTTATTAAAAGCGGGGTTGATTCATCAAAACTTAGTATCAAAAGCTATGGAGCAAACAATCCTAGATTTGATAATAATAGTTTAGAATCTGCAAAAAATAATAGAGTTGAATTATATTTTAAAACTGATATAAACGATATAAAATCTCAAAAAACAATACTTGATGCAGTAGAAAAAGTTAAATAATTTTATATATATTTAAAGTTTTAAGGAATTTCAAATTCTTTTAAAGCTTTAAATATTACATTTTTATTACTTTTATCTTTTATAAATTAATAATAAAAACCTTATACTTATTTTACATATAATTAATTGTGTAATTTTGTAACAATTTTAGTTAAGTTTTTATATTTTTACTTTTCTTCACATTTTTTCACACTACATTTTCAAAAAGGAGAAAAAATGAGACCAGAAGAGTTAAGAGCTTTAATTTCAAAAAACATATTTTAAAATTAAAGCTTAAAACTATAATGCTAAAAATGATTTAATAATTTTACTTTGTAATTAAAATTAAAGCTATTTTTTAAAGCATTACTTACATAATCTTTTGCATTTTTACAAGCTGTTTTAATATCTTCGTTTAAAGCTAAATTACAAGCAATTGCAGAGCTTAGAGTACAACCCGTGCCGTGAGTTACAATATTTTTTATTTTTTCGCCTTTAAAAATCGTAATTTCACCATTTTCGCTTAAAAAATCACTTGCTTTTAAATGTCCACCTTTTAACAAAACCTTACAATTTAGAGTTTTTTCTAGACTTTTTGCTGCATTTATTGCATCTTTTTCATTTGTGATTTTTTCGCCCAACAAAACTTCAGCTTCATATAAATTTGGAGTAATCAAATAAACATTTTTTGCAAAATCTTTTATAGCATTAATCGCCCTTTCATCAAGCAATCTTGCACCACTTGTAGATACCATTACTGGATCTAATACGATTTTACTATATCCATTTAGAGTATTTTTAACACAATTTATAATTTCTTCATCATAAAGCATTCCGATTTTTATAAAATCTATTTCGCATTCATCAAAACAAGCTTTTATTTGAGCTTTTATAAAATCTGTATCAACCCTTAAAACGCCAAAAACTCCGCTAGTATTTTGAGCAGTTAGAGCTGTAATTACACTCATTGCATACATTTTATGAGCTTGAATTGTCTTTATATCAGCTTGCAACCCAGCCCCACCAGATGGGTCACTTCCAGCTATACTTAATATCTTTTTCATTTAATTCTCCTATGTTTTTAATATTTATTGTTGCATTTTCGCAATTGATTCCAACGCTAAAAATGTCGTTTTTATTAGCTAAATCAATTATTTTAAAGCTATCATCAATTAAAATAAAATTATTAGTATTTAGCTTATTCATACAAGTTTTTAAAGCTATTTGAGTAGTTTTTAAATATTTTCTTTCATCTTGAATGAAAACAAATTCATCTAAAATATCAAATCTTTTTAAAACAAGTTTTGCAAATGGACTAGCTGTATAAATACACTTTTTATAAGCTTTAAATTTGGCTAAAAACTCATTTACACCTATACATAAATTAGCTTCTTTGCTATAAAAATCAATGCAAGTTTTAATAATTTTTTTACTTAATTTAGTTTTGTTTAATTCATCAATTTTTTTAAGCCCATCATAAAAACTTAAATCATCTAAATTATATCCATTAGCTAATTCTTGCCAAAAGCCAACGCTATCAATGATTACGCCATCAAGGTCAATTATAAAAGAGAAATCTTTTTCCATAATTTTTCGCAATTTGCTTTATAATTTTGATTTTCATAAATCGCACTTATACAAGCTATATTTTTTATTTTAAATTCTTTTAAATTGTCTATATTTTGATAATTTAATCCTCCTATTGCCACTTTAGGAATGTTTATTTCTTGCACTATTTTTATTAGGTCATTTTTGCTTAGCATTTTTGCATCTTTTTTAGTATTGCTCTCATAAATTGCTCCAATGCCTAGATAATTTGCTCCTAATTGTAAGCCTTTTAACGCTTCTTCATAATTACTTGCACTTATTCCTAAAAACATATTTTTTGGTATTTTTAGATTTTTGTTTATATCACTTTGTCCTAGATGAATACCATCAGCATTTAGCTTAATTGCAAGGTCTAAATCATCGTTTATTATTAAAGCTACTTTTTTTATTTCACAAAGATTTTTTAATTTTAAAAGTGTATTAAGGCTATAATTGTTCGCTTTATTTCTTACTTGAAAGCAAGTTACATGATTTGCAAATAAAATCTCACAAATATCTAATAATTCATCTTCTTTAGTGTATATATCATCACTAATTGCATAAAATCTTAAAATTTCATCTAAGTTTTTCAATTTTTATCCTTTCTTTTATGGTAGTTCCATCAATTTTGCTTAACTCATCAATTAAGTGCATTTTAAACGACATAGTGCCATTTGCTTTAGTTTCGGCTATTTCAGCACTTATGTTAAATGCACTTATACCTGTGATTACAGAATTTAATTTATCATCATTTGCCCCAACAAAAACGGCTAAGATATTGCCTAGCATACAACCTGCACCTGTGATTTTCGTCTGCATTGCCGAACCATTGCTTAGTATAAAAACATTCGTTTTGCTGATAATAAAATCATTTTTACCTGTGATTACCAAAATAGTTTTATGTTTTTTAGCAAAATCAATGTATTTTTCTAAATCATTTTGATTTATTTCATCACTACTATCGCAGCCACTTGTATTTAATGTCTTATTTACTAGATAATTTATCTCGCTTGCATTGCCTTTAATTACACAAAACTTTATATTTTGCATTAAATATTTACATAAATTATTTCTTGCATTACTAACTCCTGCTGCAACGGGGTCAAAAACAATAGGAATATTTAATTCATTTGCCTTTAAGGCTGCGTTTTTATGGGCTTTTATTAGATTTTCGTTTAACTGCCCGATATTTAGCAAAACCGCATTACTAATTGTAACAATTTCACCAACTTCTTCATAAAAATCTCCCATAATAGGTGAGCCACCAACAGCTAAAATAGCGTTAGCTGAGTCATTTATCGTTACATAATTTGTAATACTTTCTACTAAAGTTTTATGATTTCTTGTTTTTTGCATAATGTTTTGATACATATTCTCCTCCTAAGGTTAAAATTAAAATGATTAAAAAAGTTAAAATTGATGCTAAAAAATCAAAATAAATCAGTATTTGATAAATTAAAAATCCAATAAACCAAATTAAAAAATTTAATTTAGCTGAATTTTTTAGTTTAAAACAATATACACATACTATAACCGATGCCATAGGTAAAAATACTGAACTTAATGTATATAAAAAATTTTCATATAAAGAAAAAGGTATAAAAATAGCTATTAATAAAGCAATAAAGATTATTAATAAAATTGTAATTTTATTACCAAATTTATTATTTATATTTTTAATACTTTCATTAGCTGAAAAAATGTCTAAATATGTTGTTGTTATTGTTGAAAAAATAATCAAAAATATTATTAACATTGATAATTTTAAAGTGATTAAAAAACTAGAAAGGTCGCTATAGTATTTCATAGTTAAATATCCAATTATATACATAAGTGAACTTCCTAGAAAATACGCGACTGAAGCTACTAAACTATCTTTTATTGGATTTTTAAAATATTTTGTATAATCACCAACTAATGCAAGCCAAGAAATTGGCATAGCAATACTTAGTTCAATAGCATTTATCAAGTTTATTTTATTAACTTCTATTTGGTTTAAATTAAGATTAATTAAGTTATAAAAAATATAAATTACTATCAAAAAAAGTATGCAAACTATAAAATTATTTATTAACATTAATAAATTTTGTTTTAAGAATAGCCATATTATTAAAAGTGATGATAACAAAATTGCTACTAAGTTAAAATTTGTATTTGGATATAGTCCATTTAGTAGTATTGCTGCACTCATAATCATAACTGCACTCCAGCAAATTAAAGCTAGAAAATTGCAAAATGAAAAGAATATTTTGCCATTTTGTGAGTAAAAATATTTAAGACTACCCATAGCATTGTATTTTAGTTTAGTGCTAATATACATCATAGCAAAAAATAAAATTCCACCTAAAAAATGCCCAAAAAATATAGCAAATAAAGAATCACTTAAAATAAGACCTGAAAATAAACTACCGGCTTCAATTTCAGCTAGCGAAATACTAGCTCCAAGCCACAAGAAAAAATTACTCATACAACTCTCCATAAAATCAATTTATGGGAATGCTAAGAAAGGATTAGAAAATTTTGCATCTCCCTACGCTGGCATTACCCAAACAGGTTCAAAGGGTCAAGACTATTACGCCTACTCTCAGCTTTCGCTCCCCTAAAATTATTATTCTAATTAAAATTAGTTATGAAATAGATATATAAAATATTACAATAATTATTTGTTATATTGCAATAATTTCTTAATTTTTAATATAAATAATCAATATATTTAATACTTATTTTATATATAATTAATTGTGTAATTTTGTAACAATTTTAGTTAAGTTTTTTATATTTTTACTTTTCTTCACATTTTTTCACACTACAATTTCAAAAAGGAGAAAAAATGAGACCAGAAGAGTTAAGAGCTTTAATTTCTAAAAATGAATTCAATAAACCTACAGCAGGGGTTTGTAAAGGTTATGTTCAAGCTAATCTTGCGATTTTGCCTAAAAGTGATGCTTATGATTTTTTATTATTTTGTCAAAGAAACCCTAAACCTTGTCCTTTAATTGAAGTCTTAGACGCGGGAGAATATCTTACAAAAACAAGTGCAAATAATGCAGATATTAGAACGAGTATTCCTAAATATAGAATATATAAAAAAGGCGAATTAGTAGAAGAGACAAGCAATATTATTAATCATTTTAAAGATGATTATGTGAGTTTTTTAATAGGTTGTTCGTTTTCATTTGAAGCAGCTTTATTAAATCACAATATACCTTTAAGACATATTGATGAAGATCATAATGTGCCTATGTATATTACAAATATTGATTGTGCAAGTGCTGGTAAGTTTTATGGAAAAATGGTTGTTTCAATGCGACCAATTAAACATAAAGATTTAATCAAAGCTACAACCGCAACAGCTCTTTATCCTAGCGTGCATGGAGCACCTGTTCATATAGGAAATCCTAGTGTAATAGGTATTAAAGATATTAATAATCCTGATTTTGGAGACGCATCTACTATTTATCCTGATGAAGAATGTGTATTTTGGGCTTGTGGGGTAACTCCGCAAAGCATAGCACTTACTAGTAAGCCTGATATTATGATAACTCATTCTCCTGGATATATGTTTGTAACGGATAGAAAAGATAGCGAATATAGTGTGTTTTAGTATTAAAAAAATAAATTTAAAGGATGATTATGTATAACAAATTTAAAATTACAAGCGAAACTTCATTGCTTTTATATCTTGAGCCTCCAATAAGCATAGAAAAACAACGCCTATGCTATGCACTTAATTTAGTAATTAAAGATATGCCTTATATAAAAGAAGTAGTGGTTGGAATGAATACTCTTTATGTCTTAACAAGTGATTTAAATTATAAGGATTTATTAGATTTACAAAGTAAATTAAATGAGTTAATTACTAGCACTAAACCACTAGAGCTATCAGGAAGATTGATTGAAATTCCTGTTGATTATGGTGGGGATTTAGGACTTGATTTAAAGGTAATTGCAAAGGCTAAAGGTATGAGTATGAGTGAGTTTGCTAAATTACACGCCGAGCCTATTTATGATGTTTATTTTATAGGTTTTCAACCAGGATTTGCATATTTGGGTGGATTAAATGAGATTTTACACACTCCAAGGCTTAGCACTCCAAGACTTAAAATTCCAGCAGGTTCGGTTGGTATAGGCGGAGCTCAAACAGGAATATATCCTTATCAAAGTCCAGGTGGATGGAATATCATAGGAAATACAAAGGCAAAATTATTTGATGTAAATAGCGAAAATCCGAGCCTTTTAAAAGCAGGTGATAGATTAAAATTTGTAATCAATAGCATTAAGGAGAGATTATGAAAATTACAAAAATATCATCAATTGCAACTATTCAAGATTTAGGTAGGTTCTCGTATAAAGGTTATGGGGTAAATGAGAGTGGGGCTTTAGATAAATGGAGCTTTATGTTAGGTAATGCTTTATTAGGAAATGACTTAAATGCACCTGCAATTGAAGTGATTTTAGGTGGGATAGAAATATATTGCAATAAGGCAATGACTTTTTGTATCACAGGGGCAAATTATGAAGCATTCATAGATGAAAAGCCAATTCATAATAATTATAGAATTAGAATTGAAGCAGGAAAAACTCTTAGATTAATAAGAGCTATGTCAGGAATGTGTGCTTATATTTGTGCTTATGGTGGTTTTAGTGCTGATTTTGTTCTTAATTCTGCTTCTACAAATCTTAGCGCATCTTTTGGTGGATTTAATGGTAGAGCATTAAAAGTAGGTGATGAATTAAGCATAGGTTCAAGAATGAATTTATCTCAAATAGCAGTATCTAGGATAAAACCAAGAGATAAAATAAGAATAATTAAAGGTGCTGAATGGGAGCTTTTTAGCGATGAAGCAAAGCATAATTTATTAAATCAAGAATTTAATATATCAAGCTCAAGCAATAGAATGGGATATAGGCTAAATAGTGATTTTAAACTTAATTTAATCAATGAATTAAGCTTGCCATCTCACGGAGTTAGTGCAGGAACTATTCAAGTGCCAAGTAGTGGAGAGCCTATAGTTTTATTAAAAGACGCACAAACAACAGGCGGTTATCCAAAAATTGCTCAAGTAATTGAAGCTGATTTAGGACTTTTTGCTCAAAGTAGAATTAATTCTAAGATTAGTTTTGAATTAGTAAGCATTGAAGAAGCTCTAATGGCAAAAAAAGAAAGAATTTCACATATAAATCAAATAAAGGAGTATGCAAGTGAGAATTGATTTTAATTCAGATTTAGCTGAAGGTATGCAAAATGATGATGAGATATTAGCTTTAATAAGCTCTGTTAATGTATGCTGTGGGCTTCACGCTGGTGGATATAAAGAAATATATAATACTTTAATTAAAGCTAAAGAATATAAGCTAAGAATAGGAGCTCACCCAAGCTTTAATGATAGGGCAAATTTTGGAAGAACTAATGAGAATTTAAATAAAGAATTATTACAAGCACTACTTGCTTATCAATTTGGTGCGATTAAGCAAATGTGCGAATTAGTAGGGGTAAAATTAAGCTATGTTAAACCACACGGAGCTTTATATAATATGGCTTGTGTTGATTTAGACTTAGCAAAAAATATTGCAATAGAAGTTGCAAAATTAGGCAAAGATATAGCATTAATGGGGCTTAGCAATTCTTGTTTAATTAGTGCAGCAAATGATATAGGTATTAATAGTATTAGTGAAGTTTTTGCTGATAGAAGATATACAGATGATGGTTTATTAGTATCAAGAACTAAAGAAAATGCTTTAATTGAAAATGAAGATGAAGCAATAAATCAAGTATTAAATATGATAAAACATTCATATGTAATCAGTGAAAATGGTAAAAAAATTAATATAAAAGCTGATAGTTTATGCGTTCATGGAGATAGCAAAAAAGCACTTTTATTTGCACAAAAAATCAAAAAAACTTTAGAAGAAAACAATATAAGCATAAGGAGTAATTAATGAAAAATAATAAAGCTATATTAGGTGCTGCATTTTTAATGGCTACTTCAGCAGTTGGACCTGGATTTTTAACTCAAACTGCTAGCTTTACGCAAAGCTTAGGGGCTAGTTTTGCTTTTATTATTTTAATGTCGGTTTTAATGGATATTGGGGTTCAATTTAATGTATGGAGAATTATTGCAGTTAGTAAATTAAAAGCTCAAGATATTGCTAATAAGGTCTTTCCAGGTGTAGGATATTTATTATCATTTTTGATAATTTTAGGTGGACTTGCATTTAATATAGGTAATATTGCAGGTGCTGGACTTGGATTTGAGACTATTTTTGGGATAAATCCTATTTTAGGAGCTTGTATTAGTGCAGTAATTGCTATAGGTATTTTCATTAATAAAGACGCAGGTGCACACATGGATAGATTTGCTAAGATTTTAGGTGCTATATTAATACTTATAATAATTTATATTGTGTTTAAATCAAATCCACCTTTAAAAGAAGTGGCTATTGAGACATTTGCTCCATCAAAATTTGATGCTTTAAGCTTGGTTACTTTAATAGGCGGAACGGTTGGCGGATATATTACTTTTTCAGGTGCTCATCGCTTACTTGATGCGGGGATTTGTGGTGTTGAAAATCTAAAAGAAGTTAGTAAAAGTTCGGTTTCAGGAATAATTATAGCTAGTATTATTAGGGTATTTTTATTTTTAGCAGTTTTAGGGGTTATTTCTTTAGGCGTTAGTTTAAATCCTAACAATCCAGCTCTTACTCCTTTTGAATATATTTTGGGTAATTTTGGTAGTGTTGTTTTTGGTATTGTAATTTGGGCTGCTTCTATTACTTCAGTGGTTGGTTGTGCTTATACATCAGTTAGTTTTATATCAAGCTTTAGTCCTTGGCTTAAAAAGAATGAAAACAATATAATAATAGCTTTTATTATATTTTCTACTTTAGTATTTTCAACTATAGGAAAACCAACTGCAGTATTAATTTTAGTAGGGACTTTAAATGGTTTTATATTGCCTATTGCTTTATGTGTGATATTAATTGCAGCTTATAAGAAAAACATAGTAGGAGATTATAAACACTCTAAAATACTTGCTTTAATAGGTTGGTTAATTACAATTGCTATGGGGTATTTGTGCTATGTAACTTTAATGAAATATATAAACTCTTAAAATAATTAGAATTTGAAATTAATATTTCAAATTCTAAAACCCCTTTAGCTTATTGTCTATAACCAAAAGTTATTACATAAGCTTCGTTTCTTGGTATAAAAAGTTCATCTTTTGGCTCATATACTCCTTTTGCCATATCCCAAGGAAAATATACATCAAGATTGCAATCTAAGCCATTATATTGTGTAAGTTGCAAAGTCCCTGCGAAAATTTGCTTGTGTTCTCCTTGCCATAAAGCATTTGTTGAATACAATTCATCATTTTCATTTGGTAATGTAAAAAATAATTCATATTCAATAGGAGCATTTTTTATTTTTTCTTGAAAATCTTTTGCTAAATAATCATTACTTGTTGTTTTTATTTCTTCTTCGCTTAAAAATTTAACTCCATCTTTTGGTTTAAAAGTCCATCTAGCTGGAAATTTGTTATTGTTTTTATCATCAAAGAAAAAAGTATGAACGCTGTAAAATTGAGTATTAGCAACGCTTTTTGAAAACCCTATATTTTTAGTATATTCTGCAAAATTTTTAAAAGACTGAACTTCGCTAAAAGCTTGTTTTATTTTTTCTTTATTTACATTACCATTTTCATCAGGTAATTGCATTTCGTGAAAATATCCAAATTCTTTTAGAGTTTTTGCAAAATTAATTGGATTGCTTAGCATTACCATAGTCCAATTATCATTATCTCCTTCTAGCTTAATAGCTAAACCCCTTGCTTTACTTTTATCATTTAATTCACCACCACCTAAAGAAACTCTTCCATTTACAGGTATGCTTTTTTGTTTAAATAGCTCAATATTGAAATATTTATTAATATTACTATCTGGCTTAAAAACTCCACCTACGCAAAAACCCTTATGATGATTTGGTTTTTTGCTTTTATCTCCCATAACATTCAACTTTACAATAATATCTGCTAGTTTTTGAGCATCATATTCTTTTGCAGCAATTTCTTCATTTATATTGTTAGCATATAAACTAATTGAAAGGGTTGTTGCGACACTAATTTTTATAAGATTTTTCATTTTTATCTCCTTAATACAAATATAAAAAATCTTATAAGATAAATATTAATAACTAATAATTATTTTTAAGTAATAATTAATTATGTATATCAAATATATCTAATAAAGTAGAAGTTACTTCTTCTATGCTTTTATTTGTGATATTTAAAAATGGGATATTGTTTATCTTCATTAAAAATTCCGCATTTTTTACTTCATTTTTACAATTAATTATACTTGCGTATTCAGAATTAGGCAGCCTTTCGTTGCGTATTTCACTTAGGCGATATGGGTCTATGCTAAGACCAAAAAGCTTGTTTTTATAAGGCTTTAAAGCATTAGGCAAAGCACAAGCCTTAAAATCATCAGGAGTTAGTGGATAATTTGCTACCTTAATTCCATATTGCATAGCAAGATAAAGGCTAGTTGGTGTTTTTGCTGATCTTGAAACCCCTATTAAAATTATTTGAGCATTATCAAGCGCGTAGATGAATTGTCCATCATCGTGCTCTAAAGTAAAATTAATAGCTTCTATTCTATTTTGATAATTTTTATTATGAGTGTTTGAGTGAGATAGACCTTGTTTTATGCTAGGTTTTACATTTAATTTATTTGAAATTAAGCTAACAAAAGGCTCTAATAAATCTATAAAAACACAATTAGAATTCTTAATATGATTAGCAATATTTACATTAATTAAAGTGCTAAATGCTAGCGGAATATCGGTTTTTGCTAATTCATTAATTTTATTTGCAACCTTAATCGCCTTTTCTTCGGTATTTATAAAAGGCTCTCTAATTTGTGTGAAAACATATTCATCTTCAAATTGAGCTAATACCGAGTGAGCAAATGTTTCAGCGGTTATTCCTGTTCCATCACTTATAAAAAACACAATTTTTTTATTTAATTGTTTCATTTAAGTTATCCTTGCTTGTTAAAATAAAATAATTCTATCAAAAAGGAGTGTGAAAATGGAATATGTTTTAGCTTTTTCAAAACTTAGAATGAGCGATGTAGAAATAGTTGGTGGTAAAAACGCTAGTTTAGGCGAGATGATTTCAAATCTTGCTAGTAGTGGGGTTAGAGTGCCTGATGGTTTTGCAACTACAGCACAAGCTTTTAGAGATTTTTTAAAATACAATAATTTAGATGAAATAATTACTAATGAGTTAAAGAATTTAAATCCTGATGATTTAGATACACTTGCTAAGTGTGGTGCAAAAATTAGAAGCTTAATAACTAAAGCTAATTTTCAGCCTTTATTTTTAGAGCAAATCATTAAGTTTTATAAAGAATTAGATAGTGATGGATTAGGCACTTTTGCTGTTCGTTCATCAGCTACCGCAGAAGACTTGCCTGACGCTTCTTTTGCTGGTCAGCAAGAAACTTTTTTAAATGTTAGTGGTATTGATGATATATTGGATAAAATCCGTTTGGTTTTTGCATCGCTTTATAATGATAGGGCGATTTCTTATAGAGTGCATAAGGGTTTTTCACATTTTGAAGTATCGCTTAGTGCTGGTATTCAGCGTATGGTAAGAAGCGATAAAGGAAGTAGCGGGGTTATGTTTAGCCTTGATACTGAAAGTGGATTTAAAGATGTTGTATTTATCACTTCATCTTATGGATTAGGCGAATGTGTGGTTCAAGGCTCGGTGAATCCTGATGAGTTTTATGTATCAAAAACTTGCCTAAAAAACAATAATAAAGCAATAATTTCAAGAAAAATCGGCTCAAAGCTAATTAAAATGGAATTTAAAGAAGAAAGAAAAGCAGGAGAAAACGCTGTAAAAGTAGTAAATGTAGCTAAAAATATGCAAGATAAATTTAGCCTAAATGATGAGCAAATAAACGAACTTGCAAGATATGCCTTAATTATAGAAGAGCATTATCAAAGACCTATGGATATTGAATGGGGATTAGATGGATTAGATGGTAAGATTTATATACTTCAAGCAAGACCTGAAACCGTTCAATCTCAAAAGAAAAAAGATATAAGCTATAAATTAAAAGAAGAATCAAAAGTCCTAATAACAGGTAGAGCAATAGGACAAAAAATAAGCGTTGGGGTAGTTAAGGTTATAAATGATATTAGTGAGATTTCTCGTGTAAATGCTGGAGATGTAATAGTTACTGATATGACAGATCCAAACTGGGAGCCTGTTATGAAAAAAGCTGCAGCAATAGTTACAAATAGGGGTGGTAGGACTTGTCATGCAGCAATTATTGCAAGAGAGCTAGGAATTGGTGCAGTTGTTGGCACTAGTAATGCTACAACTATATTAAAAGATGGAGATTTAGTAAGCGTTAGTTGTGTTCATGGAGATGAAGGTAGGGTTTATGAAGGGGCATTAAAATACGAAGTAATTGAAAATGAAGAATTTGAAATGCAAAATTGCGGTGTAAAAATAATGATGAATGTGGGAAATCCTGCATTAGCATTCAAATTCGCACAAATGCCAAATGATGGTGTAGGACTTGCTAGACTTGAGTTTATTATAAATAATCACATAGGCATTCATCCTAATGCTATTTTAGATTACGACAATATAAATGATGATTTAAGAAATAAAATAAATGAAGCTAGTAAAGGCTATGCTAATGCAAGAGAATTTTTTGTATCAAAATTAGCCGAAGGTATAGCTACAATTGCAGCTGCTTTTTATCCTAAGCCTGTGATTATTAGACTTAGTGATTTTAAGACTAATGAATATAGAAAATTATTAGGCGGAGAATTTTACGAAATGCACGAAGAAAACCCCATGCTAGGATTTAGAGGTGCAAGTAGGTATTTAGCTCCTAGTTTTGCGGAATGCTTTAAGCTTGAATGTGAAGCTTTAAAAATAGCAAGAGATGAAATGGGGCTAAATAATATTGAAATTATGGTGCCTTTTGTAAGGACTTTATCACAAGCAAATTCAGTTATAAATCTATTAGCAAAAAATGGCTTAAAGCGTGGTGTAAACGGCTTAAGAGTGATTATGATGTGCGAAGTGCCTAGTAATGCTATTTTATGCGATGAGTTTTTAGAATATTTTGATGGTTTTAGTATAGGCAGCAATGATTTAACTCAGCTTACTTTAGGACTTGATAGAGATAGTGGAATGGATATTTTAGTGGCTGATTTTGATGAAAGAGATGAAGCGGTTTTATTTATGTTAGAAAGAGCAATTACAGCTTGTAAAAAAGCAAATAAATATGTAGGAATTTGTGGTCAAGGTCCAAGTGATCATATAGATTTAGCCGTTTGGCTAAAGCAAAAAGGCATTAGCTCAATGTCGCTTAATCCTGATAGCGTTATTAGCACTTCAAAACGCCTAGCTAGTATTTAAAAATAGTTAATTTACATTGCTAAAAACAAAAAAGCAATGTAAATTTATTTTTTTT
>NZ_JACGAX010000015.1:0-49782 GCF_020138145.1 Campylobacter sp. RM9334 | reverse complement strand
TGGTATTCACGATGCATTACTTAAGGCTCAAAAAGATGGCGTAGGATTTAATGAATTTAAAAAGGGTTTAAAAGCTACTTTAAGTGATAAAGACTGGTACGGACAAAAAGACATTGTAAATCCACTCACAGGCGAAGTAAGAGTAATAAATATAAACTCAACAAGACTTAAAACAATCTATACAACAAATATGCAAAGATCTTATAATCTAAGCCGTGCAAAAGTGATGATGAACTACACTTATAAAACATATTGGCTTTACAAATCAGCAAAGCTTAGCACAAGTAGAAGTAGTCATTCTAAAATGAATAATGTTGCAATCCATAAAGATGATGCTTGGTGGCTGATAAATTACCCACCAAACGACTATAATTGCAAATGTTATGTAATACCAATCAGTGAAAAAGAAGCAAGAAAATATAAAATAATGATAAATCCACCAAATATAGCATACGAGCAATTTGCGTATGATAAAAGGATTGGTGTAAGTAATAATGTAAACCTTGAGCTAAGCTCTAGTCTTGATAAATTACCAAAAAATCCAAGCTATGAAAATCTTAGCGATGAAGAGGCTTTAAATAAAGTTTATGAAAGATTTAATGCTAAAAAAGGAGAATTATTAGTTGATAAGATAGGCGATGTAATAAGACTTGATGATATATTTTTTATGGATAAAAAGAAAAATGCTCCAAAAATCAAAAAAAGAAATCGTCATTTATACATTGATTATTTCCCAAAGCTAATAAATGACCCTGATGAGATTAGACTAAGTCAAGAATTAGACCCTAGATTTGATAAGTCAGTCATCAAAAAAACATATATAAAATGGTTTTATGATGATAATATAAAAAAGCTTTAGTAATGGTAGTAAATCAAAAAGGCGATGTGATAAATAATAAAACTATGTTTTTAAGTGAGAATGAAGAATATTTCAAAGAATTAAACATAGGTAAAGTGATTTATAAAAAAAGATAGAGATGGCTTAGTTATTTAAGAAGTTGAGCCCCGAGTTTTCACTTGGTTACGCCAAGCTATTATGTGCCATCTATACAGGTTGCCTAAATAACATTAACTATCTTTTTTTATAACTACTAGCGGCTCAGTAATGAGATAAAGAGGACTCGCCGCATTTGTCTTTGGTCTCATACTTGATAGTAGTTATTGTGATATTTTAGTGGATTTTGCATTACTTGTCAAATTTATAAGAAGTAAGAACGGAGGGTTGAGTGTTTCATAGCCAATGACCCGTCACCCCATAACGATGATACCACAAACACATAACATTTCTTGTATGGCATTTTAATTCATTTAAACTTATTTGTCAAATCAAATTTTAGCAATAAGCTTAGCCTTCATTTGTGTAAATTTATTATCTAAACTTACCATTAAAAGTTCTTTAAATTATCTTTAAGATGATTTTTTAAAAGGTCTTTTGTTTTTTCTTTTATCTCACTTACTGAGATTGTGTTAAAATCTTCGTATATTGTCATAAAACAAATTCATAACATAATGAATTAGCTACAGAAATCCATGCATGCTTAGTAGAGATACTGTTGTAATTGATACAGAAGAATAAAACACACTTATTCAACCAATCTAAGTCCTTTAGACGCAATTAAATACTTTGATGATAAATTACCTAAAGATTATGATTTAGATAAACTTCGCTTTAGTGCATATAATCGCACATTCTTAATAAGTGGGATAAATGAAATTGAAACACTTAAAAGAATGCATAGCATACTTAAAAAAGCTTATTTAAATGGCACAAGCTTTAAAGATTGTGTAGAAGAGCTTAAAAACGCTAGTGGCTTACATAAAAATCATTTAAGAGTTGTTTTTAATCAAAACCTAAGACAAGTATATAGCTTTGCAAGATATGAAAAACAACTAATTAGCGATAAGCCTTACTTAAGATATGTGGCAATTATGGATAATAGAGTAAGAGATAGTCATAAAGCCTTTCACGGGCTTATTTTACCTAAGGAGCATTCTTTTTGGCGTAACAATTACCCGCCTAATGGCTGGGGTTGTAGGTGTAAAACACAGGTTTTAAGCCTTGATGAAGCTAAAGCACTTGGCTATAAAGAAAACGAAAAAGATAAAAGAAGCTCATTAAATGCTGCTGTGCGTGGATTTGATAATAACCCTATTGAGCCTAATAATGCTTTATTTAAAGTATTAGAAGAAAAGGTAAAAAGTGTAGATGAAACTATAAGAAAACAAGCTCGTAGGATTATGAATAATGCTTATTCTGATTATATGAAAAGAGAGAATTTATATAAAAAAATAAAGACTTCTTATGATGAATATAAGCCTAAATATGAAGCTTTTGTAAAGCAAAAGATGAAGCAAATGGGTATCACAAAACTAGATGATAAGACAAGTAAAAAGATAAATGACGCTTTTAGGGAAAAAATAAGCAAAATCACTAAAAATTTAAAAGACAGAGAACATGCCTTTATAGAAGTAGCTAAATTAAATGGAGCTAGTGTATTTATAGATAAATACCAAATAGCAACACATTTAAAACATAAAGATATTATACCATTAGACTATACGCTAATAGAAAGAATTATTAAAGAGGGTAGTATAGACGAAAAAGAAAGCAAAACAAGGGGTAAAACTATCATTCATAGTATTTTAGGTAGGAGATATAAACTTGTTTTAAGACCTGATAAAGATAGGTATTTAGTAGATAGTCTGATATTTAATAGTTCAGATTAATGGTCGGGCGAGGTAAAGCTAACTAACGCAAGGTTGATTAGACCTTTTAAAGCTTTAACAAATCCCCTACTTTTGTTACAAGCCCTCTTTCTAATTGTGTTAATCACGCACAAAGTTAAGGGCATTATAAATAAACAATATTAAGGAGAACTTAATGGAGATGAAATTTGGCTTAGGGCTAAAGTTAGCCTTAGGTGGATTTGATAAGCTAAAAACACAGCAAGAAAGATTAGAAAAACTTGGCAAATTGCAAAGTTAAGCACCGATAAGATGGACAAGCTAACAAAAAGCATAAATAAGCTTAATAATTTAGATATAAAAGCAGGTCTTGCAAAAAAGCATTAATAACAATTTTGGTAATAATAGGTTTTTATTTTTCTATTTAAATTTTATTAGAATTGGGCTTATAATAAAAAATTACGATAAGTTTTTTATTTTTGTTTTTAAGTTTCAAACCGTGTTGTGGTAGAATTAGGTTTGCAATACATTTAGTAGGCGATGCTGTAGATTTTGTAATTAGTTTCAAACCGTATTGTGGTAGAATTAGGTTTGCAATCTCATTATCTCATCTAGTGCTTTTTGCATTTGTTGTTTCAAACCGTGTTGTGATAGAATTAGGTTTGCAATTTGATAAAAAAACAGCCACTACGCATATTTTATTAGTGTTTCAAACCGTGTTGTGATAGAATTAGGTTTGCAATCTATCGGACTTGTAATAAGTGCTATTGCTGGAATGTTTCAAACCGTGTTGTGATAGAATTAGGTTTGCAATAGCAAGGAAAACTTGCTTATATATCAAGTATTTGAGAGTTTTTAAAAAGTAGTGATTTTTCCACTTTTAAAATTCTTTCAAATTTTAGCACTTTAGTGGAAAAATTAAACCTGTGTTTAGTTTGTATCACTAAAATTAAAAAGCAAATCTAATTCTATCACAACGAGCGTTTGAAATCATAATTAGGTAGAAATACCGAAAAGTTAGTAAAAAATCAAGCTCTAGCATCTTTGCTTTTGCAAAGCTCTGTAACCTTGATAGGGAGAGATGGTGCTCTCCCATTTTCATATATTATCTAAAATATTATTTGTTGCTTTTGTATATTATATATTTTTAAACCACTTGTGGTAGATTGTAAATAATTTAATACTTAACAATTATTATTTTAATTTATATTTATATTATCCTTATATAATATAAATAAATTATATAAAGGAGTAATGATGTATGATAAACAAATTCTTTCTTTAAATCTTGATGCAGGTGCTAAATATTATGGATTTTATGGGGTTGGTATAGGTGCAAAGGGGCTTTTTAATCCTGTTACAGGAGAACTAAATAAGTCACTTTCTTCAACTTTTGTAGTAGATAAAATAAATTTTAAAGTTGATGAAAGAACTACTAAAAGACACACAAGAAGAAACCATAATAGAAAATATTTTGTAGTAAGAGCCTTTAAAGAGTTAGCTTCATATATATTTAACGAAGATTTTAAAACTTTAGATGAGTATATCCAAATTCGTATTTTAGAATTATTTTATGGGCTTTTTAAACATCGTGGGTTTAACTATGTAAATACTCCAAATATAGATAACATAAATGAAGAAAATCAAGAAAAATTAATCGAAACTATCTTTATCGGTGCTAAAAATAAAAAAGATATAGATGATGTTATAAATAGTCAAATAGACAAAGCTTTAGATGATAAAGATTATGATATTTTACAAGATTTAAAAGAGCAAAAAAGGTTAGTTGTAAAAGCAAATTTGCAAAAACAAGAAGATGGTTTTGATAGCAAACAATTGCAAAACTATATAGACTCGGTTATAAAAGAGCTTGAAAATACCAATAATAAGCACAGAAAAAGATATCAAAATGATATAAAGGATTTATTAAATCGTTTTGAGAATATTCAAGGCAATGTTGATAAACTAAATTTGAAAAACATTAAAAAAGAATTCAAAACAGGATTTTCAGAAATTAAAAATCTTTATGATTTTTTAAATATTTCTAAAGATGAGCTTTATAATATCATTTGCAATCTTTCAAATCTTCAAACTAGAGTGTTTAGGCAGTATTTTAATGGTAAATCAAACGCTATTTATGATGATAAAAAGTTATATAAAGCGATAAAAGATAATATAAATTATATCCCATATAAAAGTGATGATGAGTTAAAAAACAAAAAATATATGTTAGAGCTTTTAGGCGAAAAATATCAAAATGGCAAAGCTTTCGATTTTTTAAAAACTTGTGATCCTACAAGAAGTATCACCCCTTATGAGAGTTTAGTTAATAAGCAAGGTCAAATTTGCAATGCCTTAATGCTGAAAAAAGAAGCTTTAGAACAAAATAATCTAGAAAATATATTTGAAACCATTTTAAATGATGAGATTTTTAGTGGTCTAAAAAGCGATAAAGAACAAAAAATAGAGATTTTAACACAAAGGTATTTGGATATTTCTAAAGAATATTTACCAAAGGGTAGTTTGCTATATCCAAGGTATTTGCACTTAGGAAAAACTGCTTTAAAACAATTAAAAGATGAATTAAATGATAATGAAATATCAATTTTAAGTATGATAAAAAATGGATTTAAACAACTTGGCTTAAATGATAAAAATTATGAAATTTTGCAAAAATTCGCAAAAGAATACTATAAAGAAATAGAACTTGCTAAAAATGGTATCATTTTAAACGATAAGCTATCTGTTTGTACTTGCAAAACTCCACATAAAACAAATATGATTTTACAAGATTTAAATGCGTTGTTGGGGTATGAATTTTTTAAAGATAAAAATAGTGTTGAAGATTTTAAAGACCATATAAAAAAGCAAAAAATTGAAAAAGATTTAGTAGAAATCAATAAAATTTATCAATCAAATTCAAATAGCTTTTGGTATAAAGCAGAAAAAACTTTAAGCAAAGAAAAGATATTGTTAAGTAATGATGAATTTAGTAAAGTTCAAAAGTATGATGAGATTTTTCAAAAAATCATTAAATATTTTGAGTTAGTAAATGAACTTTATACAAGGCTTCAAACATACGAAATTTATGGAAAATTTAATTTTATTCTACAAATTTATAATACTTTATTGAAGCCTAGAAGTGGTTTTGCAAATTATTGTAAAGAGCATTCAAAAGAAGTTATGTTTAGGCTAAATGGCTCTAAAGTAGCGATTTGCCAAACGCTTAGCAAAAACTCAGCTAGAGAGTTTAATGGTGGGGTTGAAAAATTACTTGATATAGTATCTTATAATATAGTTGAGTATTTATCTAGTAAGGGCATTGATTTTTCTAAATTTGATGAAATTCATATAAATACAGAGCAAAATAAGTTTTTGTTTGAACAAGAGTTAAAAGATATGGTAAAAACAAGTAGAAATTCGGATAGTACAAATAAAAACGATGAAAAGCTTGTATGTGCTTATGAAGGAGTTGAATTTATCAAAGAACAAGGAGAGTATGACCATATAATCCCTAGAAGTTCATCTCGTGGTGAGTTTAACCAGGAAGCAAACTTGATTTTAGTAAGCAGCAATGGAAACCAAAAGAAAAAAGATAATTATAAAAAGCTTGATGATTTAAGTGATGAGTACTTAAAAGGTATTTATGAAGAGATAAATTTAATAATCACTCCTAAAGATGATAAAAAAAGCAAAAAAGTAGAAACTACAAAAAAAGACCTAATAAATGAAAGTAATTTCAAAAAATTTATAAAAAACAATATGCCAAAAATGAGCGAGTATAGGAGCTATCATTCACTAAGTAGATTAGAGCAAATCGCATTTAGACATGCGTTATTTTTAGATGGTGTGAGTAGTTATCAAGATGTGTTTGATAAAGCGTTAGAATTATTGAAAATGTCAAAAGTATCAAGCCTTGTAAATGGCGTGCAAAAGCGTTTTGTAAATCTTTTGCATAAAAAAATTAAAAGAAAAATTATAGAAAAGAATTTAAAAAACATTTTAAATAGCGATGAATTTTTAGATTTTTTACAAAAGATAAAAAAATTTACAAAAACAAGCAATCATTTTCCTAAAAACAAAAGAGAATTTATACTCAACATTATATGCAATGATGAGTATCTAAACGAACTTTTTACAAGACCAAGAAAATGGAGTAAAAACTCTAAAAACCATGAATTTATAAGTGAAGATATAAGAAATAGCCTAATAATTTTATATAGTTATATAAAAAATACTTATTTAAAAATAGGTTTTGAAACAAATAGCATTAGCTCAAAAACAATCAGCGACACTAGAAAAGCATTTACTACTAAATTAATAAACGAAAATCAAAAAGAGCAGTTTGTAAAGCTTAATAAACTTAAAACTCAAGATGAGCTAAGCCATACTATTGATGCTAGTTTGGTGTTTTATCATACATACAAAAAATATGATTTTTTAAGTGATGTGTTTAATGATGATTGTGAAATAATAAGACTTAATTCTAAATCATATGAAGAATTAAAGCCCAAAAATCAAGAAAGCAGAGTTGGACTATTTAAAGAAAGCATATATTCTTTAAGTTTTGATGAAATTTATACCACTAAAAACGAAACCGAATTAGATTTTTTAAGTAGTATTGATATAAGTGATATTAAAAACTATAAGTTTAATCAGCATTCAAAAAATCTAATTGATTTGTCAAAAGATACCACAAGCGTAGTTTTTGCAAAAGTCAAAGGTAAAAAATACTATATTTATAAAGATACGAATGGCAAATTTAAGTATGTAGAAAATGATAAAAAAGTAGATGAGACTAAGCAAATTTTTATAGATACTAATTTAATGCTTGATATTTATTTTGCAAAATTTAAAGCAAAAAATACAGACTTTTTTAAAAATAAAACTTTAGAAAAAGTATTTAAGCAATTATCAGCTTATGGCAGGGAAGAGATAGATAAATTGTTTTTTGATGGTGTTAGGTTTAAAGAGTTTAAAGAAAATGATTTGCCTAATAAAACTTATCAATTTTATGAGACACTTAAAGATAAAGTAAATGAAAATCAAGAATATTTTATCATAAGACAAAATCCAGATGAAATATTATCTGATAGCATTAAAACTCAAATGTTACTTGTTAGTGTTTTAAAAAATAAAAAGCGCGATATTTTTAATGATTTAAGAGAAGAAAACTTAGAAAAATCACTTAAGTTTTTATATCTTAATAAAACGGATAGCGAAGAAGAGATTTTAAATATTATAAAACAAAAATTTTATTCTAAATATGATGATTTATATAATATTTTTAAACTTAGCGAAAAAGAGTTTGATAAAGTTACTAAAGCTGTAGAACTAAAAAGATTTTATATTGTAAATAAAGATAAAAATTTAGATGAAATTAAAAAAGAATTTGCAGTGAAGTATCATAGTAAAGTGAGTTTAAATAAAGACAAATTGTTTAAAACTTATAATGAATTTTTTAATGTTAAAGGTAGGAAACTTAGAGATTTTAAAAAAATGATTTATTCTTTAAAGGTTAAAAATTCATCAAATATGATAATTCGTAGAAATGGTGGCTTTGAGGGTATGTGGACTAATTCATCTAGTGGAGTAAAAGCCTTGCCATATACAAACACAAAGACAAATTCTGTTATATCAGTTCCGTTTTTTAACTTGAATGTTTTACCAAAAGACTTAAAAGATATTTTAGTGGTTATTGATTTTCTTAACAATCACAAACAATTTAAAGCTGGTTTTGCAAAGTATAGGATTTGTGATATAAAAGAAATTAAAAACATAGATGTTATACCTTTTAAAAGTATAGAAATTTTATATCAAGAGAAAACACGCTCAAATATTGTTTTAGAGATTAATAAAATTAATGCAAATATTTTTTTAAAAACAATAAATTGCGATGAAATTAATTTTGATAATATTAATTCCACAAATAAATTAAATTTAATTGTAGATAACAAAATCAACTATGACTTTTTTTATTTGTGTAAAAATATTTTATTTAATAAATCTTTTGGTTTTGGTGGAATTGCTGAAAATGGTAAGAAAAAATCAGAACTTTTTAAATATGAAATTATAAAACACAAAGAAGAGTTAGAAAATTTTGACACTAAAACATATAGAAAAAGAGATGTTTTGGAAAATAGTGAAAATGTGTTAAAAATATCGTTTATCACAAATGGAAATTTTTCAAGCAATGTAAAAAATATAAAAAATATTTACAAAGGTTTAGAGTGCTAAAACATCTCGTAGTGAATTCTTACGGGGTGTATTTGGGGCTAAAATCGGCTAGATTAGTAGTTAAAAAAGATGGAGAGTTAATCAAAGAATATCCACTTAAAAACCTAAAAACCATAAGTATAAAATCTCGTGGTGTAGGACTAAGTAGTGACTTAGCCTATGCTTGTGGAGTGCGTGGGGTTAAGATATTTTTTAATGATTTTAAATCTCATTTAGCTTTACACACTTTACACGAGCATAAAAGCGTAAATGTGATAAAACATCAGATTTTAAGCGAACAAAACGGCAAAGATCTAGCCTTAGCAAAAGAGCTAATCATAGGTAAAATCAAAAACCAACGCTCCACGATTTTATACTTTTCAAGGTATTTGCAAGATGATTTGCTAAAACAAAAAACCACCGAGCAATTAAAAACATTTATTAACGAGCTAAAAACTTATAAAATGACAAAAGATAGCATTTTTGGCATTGAAGGAAGTGCGGCAAAAGTTTATTTTGATTATCTTAGACAAACAAGGCTTTTAGGAGATGAGTTTGTAAATCGCATGGGCAGATATGCAGATGATAATGTAAATAAAGCCCTAAATTACGGCTACGCAATACTTTTAAACATAATTTATAAAAGCGTGATAAACGCAGGGTTAAACCCATATTTTGGAGTGCTTCATAGCTTAAGAAGTGCTAAGCCATCGTTAGTTTTGGACATTATGGAAGAGTATAGAAGTTTTTTAGTTGATAGAAATATCATCAAGCTAAGGCATCAGCTAAAGGGCGATTTTAATGAGTGTAAAAAGCTAATTTCAAATGAGATTTTTAACTCACTTGCTAAAAAGTTGCCATATAATCACTCTAAACTAAGTCTTGAAAGCATCATACAAAGACAAGTTTATAAGCTTAGTGGGTTTTTGTGCGGTGCGAATAATTATCATTCTTATGTGTTTAGGTGGTGAGCGTGTATATTGTAAGCTACGATATAGAAGATAACAAATCACGAACAAAACTTTTTGAAGAGCTAAAGGATTTAGGACTTTTAAATATCCAAAAATCAGTCTTTTATGGAGAGCTTAGCAAAAGCGAGATAAAGGTGGTAAAAGAGCTTTTTAAAAAGCTTTGTGATGATGGGGATAAGGCGTTTTTGTGTAGGTGTGAGATAGATTTAGACGATACGCACGGTTATAAAAAGGCCGATTTAGAGCAACTTAGTTTTGATAGTATTTAGTAAATTTCGTATGTTTAGCTTAGATATGTTTAAGCTTAAATGTTGTTTGTTTATAAAAT
Organism: Campylobacter sp. RM9334; assembly: GCF_020138145.1. Lineage (NCBI taxonomy): Bacteria > Pseudomonadati > Campylobacterota > Epsilonproteobacteria > Campylobacterales > Campylobacteraceae > Campylobacter > Campylobacter sp. RM9334. Next base: position 39,582 of record NZ_JACGAX010000015.1, on the reverse strand, counting down.
TTTATTGCTTAGTATAAATTTCGTATGTTTGAGTAAAACGATGAAAAAAAATAAAGAATTTAAAATAGTGATTAGGGAAAATGAGTAAATCTCATATTTATTGTTTGCTGTTATAATTTGTTTTGTTATGCATACAAATTGGCGTAAGGAAATCAATGATAGTTGTAAAAAACTTAAATAAATTTTACAATAATAATAAAATTTTAAACAATATATCCTTTAAAATAAATGATGGTAAAATCTGTGCAATTTTAGGCAAAAGTGGCTCAGGAAAATCTACATTACTATCTTGTATAAATGGCTTAGAAAAATTTCAAAGTGGTGAAATTTATATAGATAATCAATTAATCAATACTTTAGATGAAAAAGCACTAAGAATAGCTAGAAAAAATATAGGTATGATATTTCAAAATTATATTTTAATATCAAGAAAAAATGTTTATGATAATATTGCTTTACCTATGCAGTGTTGGGGATATGATAAAAATATAATTGATTTAAAAGTAAAATCACTTGCAAAACTAGTAGGGCTTTTTGATAAACTTTATGTAAAACCTAATGAATTAAGTGGTGGGCAAAAACAAAGAGTAGCAATAGCAAGGGCTTTATCGTTAGAGCCTAAGTATTTATTATGTGATGAATGTACATCAGCACTTGATGAAGGCACTACTGAATCAATATTAAAACTATTAAAAGAATTAAATGAAAAACTAAATATAACAATAATTATAGTAACTCACGAAATGAATGTGGTAAGGGCAATTTGTGATGAAATTTATTATATAAAAAATGGCGAGATATCTAATCTATTTAGTGCCAGTGAATTTTTCTTAAATGATGATTTTAGGCTTAATAAATCAGGTTTAGAGTTTAGTTTATATATAAAAAATTATGAAAAGTATACGCAAATATTTTATGATTTATCAAAAATTTTAAATAATCCTTATGAAATTATAAGTACTAATTATCATCATTTTAATAATACTTCTACTATGCAAATTAATATTTCAATAAATGAGATTGATAAAAATACTTTTTTAGATTTATTAAAAAGTCTAGATATTACTTATAAACAAAAGGATGATAATGTTTGGTGATACAAGATTATTTGAATATATGAATATATTAATTATTCCATCAATTTTAGTAACTTTAAAAATGATATTTTTTTCATTTGTTTTTTCAGTTTTTTTTGGATTTTTACTTGGAATTTTAATGTTTATCACTAAACCAGATGGTTTAAAGCCCAATAAAATTATATTTTTCTTAGCAGAAAAATTTACTGATTTAATAAGATCATTTCCCACCCTTATTTTAATGGTGGCAATTACTCCTATAACAAAATTTTTTATAGGCACTTCAATTGGTGTAAATGCAGCTATTTTTACAATTACATTAGCGTGTACTCCTTTTGCAGCTAGAATGACTTTAAATTCGTTTAATACCATTGATAAGGATTTAATAAAAGTAGCAAAATCTTTTGGTGCTACAAATTTACAAATTATTTTTAAGGTTTTATTAGTTGAATCCTTACCGACTTTAATTTCTAACTACACAATAATGCTTGTAAATATGCTAAATATGAGTGCTATGGCAGGAGCTATTGGTGCTGGTGGTTTAGGAGCAGTTGCACTTGCTTATGGTTATCAACAATATGATGAGATGATAATGTATTTTATAGTTTTTATTTTGATAATTATAGTTTTTTTAATAGAAAAAATAAGCAAAATTATTTATTACAAACTTAAATAAGGAGAAAAAATGAGAATATTTAAAGGTATTTTGTTGCTTTTGGCATTTTTGCTAATAGCTTGTTCAAATGAAGATAAAAAAGTCATAAAAGTCGGTGGAACTGTGATTTCAAAAGTAACTTATGATGCTATTAAGCCTGTTTTTGAAAGTAAAGGCTATAAAAGTGAATTTATTTTACTTGATGCAAATCCAGTTTGCCTTGAGGCTTGTAATAGTGAAGAAGTTGATATTTCATTAGGTCAGCATAAAAAATTTATAGAAAATTATAATACTAGTAAGGGTGGAGATTTAGTGATGGTTAAGCCTTATGGTTATTATACGGGTATAGGGCTTTATTCTTTAAAATATAAAAATATTGAAGAAATTCCACAAAATGCAAGAATTGCAATAATGAACGATGCTATGAATATGCAAATTGCACTTAGAATTTTAGAAAATATAGGGCTTATAAAATTAAATGAAAATGTAAAAAATCCTACAATTATTGATATTGTACAAAATCCTAAAAATATACAAATAATAGATTTTGTAAGGGGTATATGTATATGTTACACACAAAATGTGGCGAATTTTTAAAAAAATAATTGATTATAAAAGTTGCTTAAAGCTTTATATAATAGGATTTTAAAGAGCTTTTACAATCGTAAAAACTAATGCACAAAACCACGCACATGTAACATATATAATTTCTCTCTGACTTCACAAAACGCACAAAATTGAATTTATATTGCAAAGCCCATGAATTAGCATTGTTACGATTTTGAATGTGGTTTAAGTTTTCAAAAATAATATTAAAATAAACTTAAAAAAATACACTTGGCAAAAACTCATTGCAACTCTAATGCAACGCAGTTTCAAGTTATTTTTTAAATAAAATTAAATTGATAAAATAAACTTAAAATAATCTTAATAATGCGTTTAAGAAAACTTCGCATATTTTGATAATATTTATTAAGTTAAAATTAAAATTTAAATTAAACTTATATATTTTTAACAAAAATAATGTAAAAATGATAGTGTTAAATTATATGATTTTTAATTAAAGGAGTTTTGATGAGTAGTAAAATAAAATGAATGATTTTAATAATTTTAATTCAGTATAATTATTTTACAATCAAAGAATGCCAAAGCTTCAAAAAAATAAATCAAATAAAAGATATTTAAAAGCCCTTTAAAAAGCTTTTAAAATAAAAGCTTTTCTTTTATTTTGCAATATTTATGCTTAAATTCTTTATATATAAAATATAAGGATTAAGTATGGAAGAAATCATTGAAAAACTAAAAGATATATTATCAAGCGAAGGTTTAACAAACATAAAAGCAAAAGACATAGCAAATGCTCTTAAAATCCACCCTGACACTTTTAATTCAATGAAGTTTAGAAACGCTATACCTTATAAACAAATTCTCAATTTCTTACACGAGCGAAATATAAACATCAATTACTTTTTTTATGGCACATCGCCTAAAAATACTTTAGAATGCGAAAGCACATATCGTATCCTAAAGCTATACAAAACTAATGCTTCACTTGGCGGTGGTGGATACAACGAATATTTAGAGAGTGAAGATATTATCATAGATGATAAATTACTAAGCCGTTTTAAAGCTAAAAAATGTGATTTGATTACCTGTTATGGTGACAGCATGGAGCCAGTTATCAAAAGTAATTCTATATTATTATGTGATAAGCAAAAAGCGTATAAAAACTCAAACATCTATGCTGTAAATACCATTGATGGACTTTTTGTAAAGCAAGTTTTTATGCAAGATGATGGCTGTATCTTACGCTCCATAAACACAGCTTATAATGATGTATTTTATTCGCATGGAGAGTATATGATAATAGGCGAAATCATTGCAGAAATTAGAAGTTTAAGATAAAATATTATAATATAGTGAGGATTAAACCTCACCATCCTTAAAAACTAGCGACAACATTTTAATCAAACTTTTAAAAACTAGCTAAAAAAATTTTATTTTAAAAGGAGATAGCATGAGTAAATGCTTAAATTCCTTAAAAACTAGCACTTTAAAAGCACCTTTTGCATGGATTGGTGGCAAGAGCAAACTTGCTAAAGAGATTATTGCTTTAATGCCAAAGCATAAAACTTACATTGAAGTTTTTGGCGGGGCATTATCTGTGTTTTATCAAAAACAACCATCAAAGGTTGAGGTAGTAAATGATATAAATGATGATTTGATTAATCTGCATTTGTGTATCAAAAATAGACCTCAGAGTTTAACGCTATGTTTATCATCAATGCTAGTGAGTCGTAAGATATTTGAAATGATAAAAAACAAAAATCTAAAACCTAGAAACGACATAGAAAAAGCAGCCTTTTATTACTATCTAATAAGTAATTCATTTGGTGCAAATACAAGCCAATTTGCAATGAGCAAAACAAGAAAGCCAAAAAGGTTGGTAAAAGACTTTAAAGAGTATTCAAAAAGGTTTAAAAATGTAAGCATTGAAAACAAAGACTATGAGTATATTTTAAAGCAATATGATTATGAAGATGCTTTATTTTATCTTGACCCTCCGTATGTGGGAACAGAAGACTACTATAAAAATATAGGTGGATTTGACATAAACGAGCATAAGAGACTATGTGAGTTGCTAAAAGGAATTAAAGGCAAGTTTATACTTTCTTATAATGATTGTTCTTTAATTAGAGAGCTTTACAAAGATTTTAATATAAAGCAAACAAGCGTAAGCTATTCTTTAAATAGTGCAGTTGCTAGAAAAGAAAGTAAAGAGTTGATTATTATGAATTATAAAAATAAAGCATAATAAAATAACCTTTTTATATAAAGCTAATACGCTAAAATAACAAGAACTTTAAAGCAAAGGAGAGCTTATGAAAAAATTATTGTCATTATGCATATTAGCTTTAGCTTGCGGTGCGGTGGGGATTTATGATACTGAGCCCACACTAAATTACACTCAAGCAAGATTATATGATGAGTGCATTAAAGAAAACAATGCTAAATCTTGTGAGAATTATTTGGATTATAAAAAATATGATAGTAGTGATTATTTAAAATTAAAAGAGAGTGCTGAAGTAGCTTTTAAAGGTTGCGATGAGTTACAAAGTGCTAAGTCTTGTTTGGTTTTGGCTAAATTTTATTCTAAGTATTCTCCAAAAAATAAAATTATTTTTAGTGATGAAAAAAAAGAATTTGATTATTATGTAAAATCTTGTGAATTAAATAATAAATATTGCATTATGGTAGGAAAACATTATAAATTATTATACACTGATACTAAAGATAAAAAAGATAAAAAACAAGCTTTAAAGTATTATAAGCTTTCTTGTGATAGTGGTTATAAATTAGCTTGTGAAAATTATAAAGAATTAGATAGTTGGTGGAAATAATCCACCAACAAGCTTAAAAGCCATAAAGTTTCATAGCTACTTCTGATTTTCTTCCACCAAGCAAGGCAAGTAATGCTCCACGAGTAAAGAAATTTGCCATCATTTGCTTTTTATCATCTGCAAAACTTTTTCTTGTGTCTTCTAATAACATATCTAAATCTCCATCATTTTCAACAAAATGTGAACTTACAACTTGTGTTACTGAATTAAAATTGATAAATCTACTTAAAAAACTAGCTGCTGACATTAATCTTTTGTTTTTTACCATCTTATCCATAATCTCATCAACTAAAAGCACTAACTCATCGCTAATATCGTCAGCTTTATACTCACTTGTATCTATGCCTAACTCTTCTCTTGTGTAAAATGCTTGAATAAACGCTAATGCAACTTCTTTTCTTTCTCTTGTCATAAATTCTCCTTTATATTTATTTTAACTGCTTGCTTTTTATTAAATACATGTTCTTAGCTAAGTCATTTTTACCTCCTTCAATCTTTCATTTTCTTTTATAGCTCTTGCAAAAATACTTACAACTTCAGGCACTACAGCATTACCTAGTGCTTTTATGCGGTCCAGCTCAGCGGATAGCCCATCATTTGTTCGTACTTTTGTGTAAGTATCGCTAAATGCTCTTGTTCGCTCTGGTGCTTTCTTAAAGTCTTTATGGAGATTAAGAGCAAAGTTGATAATCTCTTCTGTTTTTTGTTCTCGTATGCTTTTAACTCCGACTTGCTTCCAAAATGCTGAAGAGACCAGCAATCGCTTGCCAGCGGGGTAGGCAATAATAAACGCTCTTTTTCGCTCGTGCAAGTAGGCACATTCTTTAGCTGATAGTATGAAAGCTTTGTATTCGTATCCACTTTCACGAACTTTTGTATCAAATTCATTAAATAATTCTCCTTTATATAAAAGTTGTGGAACATTTTCAAAAAAAATGTAATCAGGTTTTAATTCTCTTGCAATTCTTAACATTTCATAAAACAACCCACTACGCTCACCTTTAAGCCCAGCTTGACCTCCTGCTACACTTAAGTCCTGGCAAGGAAAACCACCAGTGATTATATCTACCCCCCCCCGTAGCTCATCAAGTGGCAAGGTCTTTACATCATCATATATTTTTGTGTTAGGATAGTTTTTTGCTAAGATTTTTTTGCAAAACGGCTCAATCTCACAAAACGCAATAGTTTTAAAAAATCCATCATTTTTTGTTTTTTGTTCGTTAGGTTTTAAGCTAAAATCATATTCACTAAAGTTTGCACTTAAAAAGCCTAAACTAATACCACCAATCCCACTAAATAAATCTAATATTTTCAATGTATCTGCTCCACTGCATTTTGCACGTTATTAAAATACTTTTTAAAATCATCAAGCACTAAATTCTCTACAACTTCAATGCTTGAATGATAAAACCTACTTACTATGCCAACAAGGGCGTGATAATTCTCACGCATTTTATCACGCCCGCCTATAAGTTTTTTTCCATATACTCATCTACTAGTTTTGTAGCTTTAGCTAAAACTGCAAGTTCTAGCTCATTAACCTCTGCTGGAGAAAGTCCTACAATGCAGCGTTTGCTAAGCTCTAATATGCCCTCTTGAGTAGATATATCAAGTCCTTTTATGTCTTTTATCTTAGGCTTTCTTACTTCAATTTTTAAATCATTTAATTCAATTGCTCCTAACATTTTTACTCCTTTTTTTATAGCTCTAAATTCTTTCTTATTTCACTCATCATATCTACGCCACCAATCACAAAAACGCTATTTAATCTATCATAAACGATTATTGGCTTTCCGTTTTGTCTTAAAGTAAATACATCAGCATATAATTTAAGCGTGATTTCTCTAGTAGCTCCTACACTATCTTCATTAATAGCAAGACTTTCAAACTCTCCTAAAAGCTCCACAGCAAGTGGTAAATCCCCCGTGCCTTGTTTATGAATACTTTCACGCATTGCAAGCGGGATATGTGTTTTATTATTATTTGCTGCAAAATCAGTATAAACACCAAAATCAAGTTCATTTAATTTGAAAGTGATTTCAAGTGCTTCATAAATGCCACTACCAACTTTACCCTTTAATGCCCCATTATGCTCTACCATAACTTGAGTTATATCAGGTATTTTAAAATTAGGGCAAACTCCTAAAAATTCTCTACCACCAACAAACACATTTAAATCACTTATAATGTCAGGTATTTTTCTTTTCATTTAAACTCCTTACGCACTTAACATACTCATAAGCTCATCGCCAAACTTATCTGTATAGATAAAATCAAGCGTTAGTTGCTTTACGATTGGATTATTTTGCATTCTTACATCTAAATAAAACTTACCAGCAGTAATTGTTGCTTTTGTATTTTTTGCACTCCAGCTTAGCTCATATCCTAGTAAGACTTTTGCACCTTTCAGACCTCGCAAAAGTTCTTCTACGCTTTGCTTAGCAAAATAAAGCTCATCAGCCTTTCTATCTATCGCAAAAAATACACCTTTTTGGCACGCTTCACTAATGCGGTCAAATATTCTAACTCTTGCTAGGTCTTGCCAAATCGTATCTACATCACTTGTTTCACCGCCCCAAGTACGAAAGCCTTGCTCACGAATAATTGTGCTAATATGAGCGTTTCTTAGTTCATCAGCTTCGCAAGACTCGCCCATTTCATAATAAATATCGCCTTTAGTTCCAGCAATGCCAAGCATTATGCGGTTACTATAACTATCAGAGTAACCAAATTCGCTTTCTCCGTCAGTCTTAGCTATCATTCCAGCTATTCTTGCACTTTGTGGCGTGTATTCATAGCTATTTAGCTCATCACTCCAAGTCTTTACAAATGGATAAGCTGCAATTAAACGCTTAGAGCCAAACTCTCTCATCTTAGCTATCGCATCCACACTACTTTCAGCTGCTAAATCGATAATAGCAGTTGCTTTAAGAGCAGTTGCTACGCTTTCAAGCTCACTTTTTATAGCATCTTCTCCACTTAAAATTGGTGCGATAAGTAAATTTGGTCTATAATCAAACTTAGCTTTAGCTTGTTTAAACAAGCTTATAGCTGCTTTAGCGTTTGTGATAGTATTTATCTCATCATCTTCATATACGCTTAAGATGATTTGAGTTTTAACTGCTTGTTCATCTATAGCTAATAAATCTTTTTTAATAGTGCCATTTCCACACTTGCTCAACGCATCATCAATACTCATAAAAAAATGTAAGCCTACATCAAGTGTGTTGCTAGTACCAACAAGCCCAATCGGTGTGTTGCTTTGAACACTAATTGGACGAGCAGCTTCAGCACTAATGGTTACATTTACACCAAAATTTGCACTCATTATTTCCTCCTTAAAAATTTATATTTCATAAAATGATAGGTCTTACAAGATAAGTAAAATAGACCACTTTTAAACTTATCAACGCCTAGTTCTTTTAACGCAATAAAAAATATATTGTCAGCTAAAATAAAGTCTTCATAGTTTTTATCGTTTTGATATGCTTTATCGCATAAAAAATCATGCACCACCACAGCACTTAGATACTCTGGGCTATTTGGTGGGTAGATAGACCAAAACACTCTTGGAATATTTGCCCCGTTTGTTTGATAACCTTTATTAATTTCAACTTTAGCAAATCCACATTCGTAACAATATGGCTCTGCTAATTCGTATTTATCTTTATCAAAAGGTTTTATTACTACTCTTTGCATTAGTTAAACTCCAAATTAATTACATCTAAGCTTTCTTTATTTTCAGCATTTCTAATTTGTTCTTTGTAAGTCCAGTATTTAGTTGTGATTATTTGTAATCTTTGTGCTATTAATAAAGATAGATTTTTTAAATCATCTAAGCCAAAAATATTAAGATAGTTATCACTACTTTTCCAAACAAAATTATCAGGCACTGCACCAACTGAGCTAAAAATAACTAAACTTTGAGTTAGCAATTCTTTAGCTTTACTATCTGCTTGATAAAACTTATCTTTATATAAAATATCAGCATTCTCAGCTGATGATTTTAAACTTTCTAGCTCGTTTAATTTAAGCTCTTTCAACTCATCTATGCTTAGCTCTTTTTCTTTATAAATTAAACGCAATTCATTCGTTACATAATTAGCATTTATACTTAAAGCTTGTGAGTGTTCTTTTTCGCTTATTGTAAAATTTGGTTCAGGTATAAAATCACTTATCTCATCATCATAATAAGCTTTAATTTCTCTTGTATTTTCATCATAATTTACATAAATCATTGTTTCTCCTTTTTTTAATTTACTTGTATTGCATAATTCATTGACATATTGATTGGTCGGTTTTCATTAGCAGTCGGAACAACTTTTGAAGCAGAAAAACGATAAATAGCATTATCCCTATCTGTTCCTGAACCATGACCGAAAACTCCTTTTGTTCTATCTATATAAAAAGCCCCATCAAATTCATAAAAGCTTTCTAAATTACTTATACTTTCTAATGCTCCAGAAAAGCTACCTGTAATATTCCTAATCGCATCACTTTGTGATACACCTAATGCTGCAGCATTACCGCCAACGCAACGAACAAAACGACCACGCAAATCAGGTATCTTAAACTTAAGTTTGTCAGCACTTTCTCCGTAAGTAATACCTATCACTTTAAATAATTGTGGGTAAGCTGTTTTTAGTAATTCACGACCATCGCAAACTATAAAGTTACTAGGAACACTATTACTTGCAAACATACAAATCATGCCAATCCCCCCCCAAGTGCATATTCATAGCATTTTTAAGATTTGTAACTTCAAGTTTTAAATTATCAATCATTGTTTTTAGATTAAGTGTTTCTATTAAAGACTTTGCATTTTGTGTTTCTTGCGATTTATCAACTTCAGCTTTTGTGTAGGTTGTAGTTTTATCAGCTTTAGCATTATTTAAAGCATTATACTTGTCTGTATCTTTTTTATCAATCTCAGCTTTTGTATAAGTTTCTGTTTTAGTATAGTAATTATTCAAAGCTGCTTTATCAGCTTTATTATTTTCAAGTGCTGATATTTTATTATCTTGTAAGCCTTGTGATTTTTTAAACTCATCTTTTATTAAAAGCAATTCAGTATTTACATACTCACGACTTGCTAAAACTACACTTTCATCTATGCTTAATACAACATTTGAAGCATTGCCTACTTGCAAATATAATTTTATGTGTAAATCAGTTGCTAAATTTTCACTTAGCAATGGCTTATAAGTTGAGTTAATTTTTGCTAATGCAAATAATTCTCCTTTTGTTGTATAAACGCCTAAAGTTTCTATATAAAAACCACCGATGTTGGCTGGAATGAGAGTTTCAATTACAATAGTATTAGCATTATTTGTATCTTGCATATTGCTTGTAATGTCTTGAGTATGTTTAATACTTGCTAAGACATTCATATTTTCATTAATAGAACCTGAGTAATCGCTAAAGCGTATTTCTTTTAATGCTACTTGAGTATTAGTGCTTAAAGCTTTTGCTAAAAGCTCTTGACCTTTCTTTGTGATTAATGTTTCATACATTATTGCTCCTTAATAACCAATCGCAAAAATTGAACCTATAACATTTGAATTAGTGGCATATTTATTCCAATAAGTCTTATGAATTTCAACTTGTGTATTTGTATAATTTGTAATATGTAATATAGAGCCATAACCACCACCAATACTACTACCTGAATCTGTTTTATCTTTTGAATTTGCAATAACGCTTAAAACTTTATTTGGAAAAGCTATAGGAAATTTTATTACTTCAGTTGATACTTTTGTATTGTTCGCATTTATCCATTGCAAAATTAGTCCGTTAGGCAATTTTGTATAACCATTGTCTACAAAAGATTTTTGATTTAGGTGCATATTCATAGCATTTTTAATAGCTGTAAAATCAGTAATATTAAGCTTAGCATTAAGCTTGTTATCTACTACTTGCTTATCATAAACACTAGCTAGTAGCTTACTTTGAGCATCTAGCATTGCTCTTTGATTAGTGATTAATTCACTTAAACTTCTTTGTATTTCTTCCATTTTTTTTACTCCTTAATTTGTATAATAAAATTCATTGCCATATTCACAGGTCTATTTTCATTCGCGGTTGGAACAACACGACTAACATCAAACGATACTCCCCATGCCTGATTTGCATTTGACTGTGAATCTCCAGTCCAGCTTTTGTTACCTTTAATTACCTCAAAAACACCAGTACAATCCAATGCATCAATAAATTGTGCATTTCCCCAAGACTCTTTAGCAGCTTTCATATCTCCTTTGATATTTCTTATAGCATCACCTTGTGATACGCCTAATGCTGCAGCATTACCACCAACGCAACGAACAAACTTACCACGCAAGTCAGGTATCTTAAACTTAAGCTTGTCAGCACTTTCTCCGTAAGTAATACCTATCACTTTAAATAATTGTGGGTAAGCTGTTTTTAGTAATTCACGACCATCGCAAAGCATATAATTACTAGGAATTGTCGCACCTGCATACATAAATATCATACCTACTTTACCCCCCCCCAGCTCAATTTTGGTTAGTAAGTTTTGGCATTGGGTCATTAGCTTACTCATTTGTGTGTTTTGAAGTGCGAGTTGATTTAATACACTTGTATGATTTGTGCTAATTGTTGTATTTTGTGTGGTTTGGCTGTTATCAACTTCAACTTTTGTGTAAGTTGTAGTTTTATCAGCTTTAGTATTTAGTTTTACATTAATTTCATCTCTTGTAAATACTTGTAATTTTTCAGCTTTATTATTTTCAAGTGCTGATATTTTATTATCTTGTAAGCCTTGTGATTTTTTAAACTCATCTTTTATTAAAAGCAATTCAGCATTTACATACTCACGACTTGCTAGTACTACACTTTCATCTATGCTTAATACAACATTTGAAGCATTGCCTACTTGCAAATATAATTTTATGTGTAAATCAGTAGCTAGATTTTCATTTAAAAGTGGCTTATAAGTTGAGTTAATTTTTGCTAATGCAAATAACTCACCTTTGTTTGTATAAACGCCTAAAGTTTCAATGTAAAAGCCACCGATATTTGCAGGGATTAATGTTTCAATTACAATAGTATTAGCATTATTTGTATCTTGCATATTACTTGTAATATCTTGAGTATGTTTAATACTTGCTAAGACATTCATATTTTCATTAATAGAACCTGCATAATCGCTAAAGCGTATTTCTTTTAATGCTACTTGAGTATTAGTGCTTAAAGCTTTTGCTAAAAGCTCTTGACCTTTCTTTGTGATTAATGTTTCATACATTTCTTATCTCCTGTTTGTTAATAATATGCACTGCTATAGCACTACCAACGCCACCGCCTATTACTATGTTTTTAGGTTGTTTTGGATAAACGCTAATTACTTTGCCTATACAAATAAAAGGTGCTAGTTTTATGTTTAATTCAGTAGCTTGTTTTACTTCAATTCCAGTGCAAATTGAACGAACATTTTTGTATTTATTTACAAGTGTATTTATGTGTTCAAGTTTTTCATTTGCAAGATTGCTTTTTAGCTCTAAAACACATTTAAATTGATAATTGCCTAAGTCATCTATTACATTTAAATTTTCATCATAATTTGTTAGTGCTTTTTTAAGTCCGTAATGAGTTCCAGCGTAGCGATGAATTAAAAAAGCTTGTGAAAGTAAGTTTCTAGCTTCACTTTCGCTAAGATTATTTATATCTACATCATATTGATATGCTAAGTGTTTTAATAATTTTTTATCGCAAGTTTTTGGGTTATTATCAATTACACTTAAATCAAACTTAGCTAATAAATCAGCTCCAATCTTTTCAAGTGTTTTTTCATCTTTTGTTTTATGGCTAGGTAATAAGCTTTTATAATTTCTCATAACTCAGCCCTTTTAAAAGTGAAGTTAAATTTAATGAAAAGGTATTCGTTTTCAAGTGTGGTTAAATTATTTTTCAAGTCTATTTCAACGCTTTGCGTTGAACTATCGTGCAAATACTCATAAATTGCACTTAAACTTATATTCTCATTTATTTTTAACTCTAAGTCTTTACGCAAATATTCGCTAAACATATCATATTTATAAACTACTGCGTTTATTATGATTTCTTTTTTGATAGCTTCTTCTACTTTAACTATATCAGTCAAGGGGCGTGTCTTTTCATCGTTCAAAGCTTTAACTACATCGCTTAAAGCATTTGCATCGTTATCGCTTTTGATTATCACACGAACAATACCAGCACCGCCATTTAAAACTTTTACATCTTTTATTTTTGCATTAGCTGATTTTGTATGATATATATAAGCATTTGTGCTTCCAGCTGTGCTTGGCTTTTCAAGGCTTAAAATCGCACGAGTGCGTAAGTCTTCATCGCTTTCAGCATCAGCTCCGCCATTAAAATCATTTTTTTGTTTGCATTCAACTAAAAATGGTAGTGGAGTTTGTAGTAATTCGCATTTAATAGTGCTTGATTTTATGTATTTATTTAATGTAATTGCTCCTACATTACTAAGCTCACCACTCTTAATTATTACATCTTCATCAAGCGTTGCTACTTCGCTTGTGTTTGAGTGAAAAATTGCATCTTTTGGAATGATTACATCAGCATCTAATATGGTATTCAACTTAAATTCAATTGTAGCTTTTGGTTTAGTTCCTGCAAGTCTTTTTATATTATAAAATTTGACTAATTCATCTAAATCGCTACCTTTTGCGTAATTAATTAGAAGTGATTTTGTTTTTTCATTCATCTCACATCTAAGTAAAACTTCACGATAAGCGTAACATTCTAAAAGAGCTGATAACCTATCGCTTTCAAGTAGCTTAACATCATCAAGCTCCTTAGTTGCGATGATTTTTAACTCATCTAAAATTTTCTCATAATCTACTTTATCAAGCAACATTTATTAGCTCTCCACTACTAAGCTCAATCTTGTAAGATAATTTATGATTAGTTAGGCTTTCAAATTTAAGCCTTTTAACCCTTACACGAGGTTCGTTTTTATGAATTGCTTCAACTACATAGCGAGTTAGTTTTGCTTTATACTCATCATCCACTCTTTTATCTACTAACTCAAAAAGGCGTGAGCCATAATTTGGACGCATTACTCTTGCACCAAGTGGGGTTAATAAAATATCTTTTATGCTATTTTCAATACTTGTTAGATACATTTTAATCCCTGCCATATCCACTATTTGTATGATTAGTTAAGTTACCTTTACTATCAATTATGCTTGCTTTAGTGCTTATGTTTTTATCTACACTTAAAACTCCTTTTACATTCAAAGCTCCACTTATTTCTAAACTACCATTTATACTAAAAGCTCCAGCTTTACCACCAGCACCACTTGTGCTAATTCCACCAGCAATATTTGTATTCCCAACTAAATTTATTGATTGGCTTGTAATAGTTGTAGTGTTTGCATTTGCATTTAAATTAGTACAAATTACATTACAATCAACGCAATTTATATTTATAGTTTTAGCTACATTTATATCTAGCGTTGAGTTTACAGTATCGTATGAAATGCAAGTGCCATCACTAAACTCTACATATTCTTTAGTATCACTTGCATCTAATTTATGTTTATCTTGATATATTCCACGCAAAATTACACCTGAATTAATATCATCATTTACAGCGATTACTAGCACTTGTTCGCCAATTTTTATCGGTTGAAAAGATATTGAATTTGCATTGCTTGAATGTTGCACTACATCTAAATAATCAGTTGTTAATTCGTTGTCTAGTTTAACACTAGCTTTATTTTCTTTTACATCGCAAACAATACCTATGCAATTCATTATTTACCTTTCTTCTCAATATAATTAAAAACTATGCTTTGTAGTTTTTCTAACATCTCAGTTCCAATGTACGCACCAATTCCTGCAATTGCAACGCTTAATCGCTCATTTTGTATAAAATAAAGTGCAAATTCAAAACTAACATAACCCGCAAGCATTGATGAGCTAAGAGCACTTAAAAGTCTTTTTAATCTTGATATACCATTAAATCCATCAAGCTTATGCTTTTCATAAGTGCTTGTAAGTGCAGCTATAAAGCACACACAACAAAGCCAATAATAAATAAATCTATCATCGCTCATAAGCCAACCGCCCAAGCATAAAAATATCCAGCTACACCAATTGCGACATAAAAAATAAGCTTTTCAATTAAAAGCCTATTTTTTTCTAATGCTTTTCTCATTCTTTTACTCCTAAGCATTGTTTTAGGGTGCTTTCACACTCTCTTAGATATATCAATGTTTCTTTTGCGTAATCAAATTCATTTACATTTTTACTTTTCAAAGGTTTTAATGGCATTTTTGCATTGCATTGCACAGGCACATTCACATATTTAATTTGATTTTGACTAGCACAAGAGCTTAAAAGTAAAAGAACGAGAAAAACACTAATTAATCTCATTAAAAAGCTCCTTATAAGCTTTAAGTTCAGCTTCACAAGTATTGTCTTTTACATATATCTTTTTAATGCGTTCTACCTCTTTAATTTCGGTAGGTTTTATCTCAACGCTTAATGCTTTTATTCGTTCGTTTTGAAAATCTAAGTTAATATTTGCAGCATTTAATTTAGTTTTTAAAAGCTCATTTTCTTTTGATAAATCATTATTTACAAAATAAAAAGCTAGATTTGAAAGTACTAAAACTATAATTACAGCATAAAACTTAGTTCTCATCTATTACCTCCACAATAAAGTCATTCTCACCTATTAACTCATATAATTTTTTCATAGCTAAGCGAGTTTTACCTATACCAATAATCTCGCCTTGTGCGTTATATAAAAAGCAAAGCCCAAGTAATAGACAACCAATAGTATCCCTTAACCACGAGCCGTGATGTATTCTTATCAAGCGTTCTTTGCTTAATTCATCACTATAAACATGTGGTATTTTTATTTTTAATACAGGAGAATAATTAGCAGACCATATCCAAGTAGCAGCATAAATGCTAGGCTTGATAGGTCTTTTAAGCCCACTTTCGTTGGTTGGCTCTCCAATGCACTCAAGCCCAGTAAAGTTTGCTAAGATATTTTTATCTTCATCAAATAATGTTACTTTAGAAAAAGTTCCATATTGATTTTTGAAAAATCTTTTATACCTTAAAACTTTCACTCTTACTCCTTAATTTTTGCCGTATGCTAGTATAAAATTAAGCTAAAATTAAGGAAAACATTTTTCGCATATTTTTAAGAAAAAATTGACAAAAATTATTATTTTCTAAAAATAAAGCTTTTGTCTAAACTCACGCTCGTAATAAACAAAAAGGAGCGATTTTGAGTTTAATAGAAGCTTATGAAAACTCATTAAAAGAGCATTTAAAAGAATTTAACATTAAAACTTATTTAGGTGAGTTTAATGATAAAGACAAAATTGAAGCACTTTTTAATAAAGATGAATGCTTAGTATTTTTTGACTTTATAAATGAAAGCTTTTTAAATGTAAGTCAAAGGGAAATTACATATAAAATATATGTATGCTCTAAAACTTCAAACAAGCAAAGAGCAAAGCGTGAAGAGTGTAAATATAAAGCACTTGATAAGCTTAGCGAGATTGAAAGAGCATTAATTGATACTTATTTTATCAATGGCTTTAAAGTAGATTTGCTAAGTCTTGCTAAAGAATACGATAATGCAACAGACTTGGGCTTTATCGTGCTATATTCACGCACATTTAAAACTATCTTACAAGAAAATAATCACACAGGATTAGTAGATGAACTTTGAGTTAGCTAAAGAAATTAAAGTTGCAGTTGTAGGCAAGTGGAAAGGTCATCACGCTGGTGCATTTGAGATAAGCCATACTGATTTAGAGCAAATGATTGAAAACTTTAAAAATAGTGGGCTATCTATACCTATTGATTACGAACACGAAAGCTTAGAGAACAAAAAAGCTCCTGCTATCGGCTGGGTAGATGAGCTATATATAAAAGATAACGTTTTATACGCTTTACCAAAGTGGTGTGATGAAGCACGTGAGCTTATTAAAAATAAACAATATAAATATATAAGTCCTGTTTTTATGTTTAATAGTGTTGATAGAGTAAGTGGCAAAGGCATCGGCACTACGCTTCAAAGCATAGCATTAACAAATACGCCATTTTTAACTGAACTTGGAGAAATTAGTTGTAAAGAAAATCAATTTAATAAAGGAGATAAGATGTCGCAAAATGCAAAAGTCGCAAATAGCGATGGGCAAACAAATGAGTTGCAAGAAAAACTTGCTGAACTAGAAGCACAAAACGCCGAGCTAGTTAAAGAGAATGAAGAGCTAAAGACAAAAGTAGCTGAATTAGAAGCAAAAATAAGTGAGCTAGAAGGTGAAAATGCTGAAGAAATGGTGGAAAATAGCATCAAGCAAGGCTTGGTAGCAAACAGCCAAAAACCTTGGGCATTAAATTACGCTAAAAGCAATCGTGCAGGGTTTAAAGAGTATCTAAACACACTAAAAAGCTCTGATATAACAAAGCAAAACAACACTTACGCCAACTCTAACAAGCCAAAACCAAAAAAAGACTTGGCAAAAATGATAGCAGGAGTAAAAGATGAATAAAACTTATGTAAAACCAACAACCTTAACTGATATTTTAGTTACAGATGTGCTTAAAACTGATATTGAGCTAAAAGTTACTGATGAATTAGCCATAGGTTCACCTTTAATCCTAACAGGTACTACTTGGCAAAAAGCAACAGAGCTAAACATAGCAACAGCTGAAAAACACGCTATTTTATGCGAAAACGCTACATCTGATGGCATTTATACAGCGATGCTAATTGGAGCTGTGAAGTTTGTAGATGTTCATAATGATATAAAAACAGCATTTTTTAAATCAAATCTAATTTATCAATAATAAGGAGAAAGAATGGAAGAGTTATTAAAATTATTTACAACAAATGCAATGACAAGTGCGAGTGAGCAAATAAAAGTTAGTGAGCAGTTTTTAACAAACAAATATTTTAAAAACGCCGAGCATATCGTGGGAGAAAACGCAGAGCTTAGTATCGTAAAAGGTGCAGGTATTATTTTAAAATCAGTTGGTTCTGATGCCGAGCATATCAAAACACAAAACAACAAAGAGATAAAAATCAGTGCTCTCTTGCCACGCTATCCGTTAATTGATAAATTAACTACAAGTGATTTAAATAAATTTCGTGTATATGATGGAAGTGAGTTGCAACTTGAAGCATTAAGCAAAAAAGTAGGCTCAATTTTAGGCAAACAAAAAACATCAATTATAACTACTATTGAATATATGGCGGCTGGTGCTATTTTTGGTCGTGTTGTAGATGGTAATGGTAGGGTTTTATTTGAGCTTGAAAACAAATCAAGCGCTATTACTTTAACAGCCACGTCAAACTTACTAGAAAACAAACTAGAAATTGATAAAGTGCTATGTAAAGAATTAGGCACTTCACATAATGAATATACTATTTTATGCTCTCCATCGTATTATCAAGCAGTGTATGATTTAGCTACCACTCAAGATTTATTTAAAACAAATCAAGCCACCACACTTTCAAATGATGATAAAGTAGCAATGATAGTCCATGGTGTAAAGTATGTGATTTACCAAGGTTATTATGAAAATGAAAAAGGCAAAATGCTTGAGTATATAAAAGATGGCGAAGCTTATGCAGTGCCTGATAATGCTGATATATTTAAGTTTATTTATGGCACAGCAAATCATACAGAAGCATTTAACACAGCTCCAACGCTTATTTTTTCACCAGCACCTGAAGAACTACCTAACGGAGCAGGATATGCAATCATTAGTGAAAGTCGCCCTTTGCTTTACTGCGAACGCCCAGAAGCTATAGTAAAACTAAGTTTTACAAAATAAAAAAGCACAGCAGCAAAAGTATATCTTTTGCAGTGCTTTTTAAAAAGTAAAGATTTTGCCTTTAAAGTCCTTTTTGGGCTTAAAAAGTATAAATGTATGCGTTGAAAGTAGTTCAACGATTTTCAACGCAAATGCAACGCATAAAAATATAAAAGGAGTATTTATAAAAGATGATAACAAAACTTGACCTATTAAACGAAGTAAGTGAGAAAGAATTAAACGAACTTTGCTATTTAGAGTATGAAAGCGAAGAAAGAGTATTAAATGATTGCATTAATGAGGCTCTTAGTTTTATATCATCTTTTATAAGCATTCCAGCAAATCCTACACCTTTTTTAAAAGATTTATGCGTAAAGCTTACATTAATAGCATTAAAGACAAAACAGGGTTTTCCAAAAGAAAGTTTAAACGAGCAAAAAAACGAAATTAAAAACGACCTAATAAGAATGAGCAAAGGCAATATTCCAACGAGCATAGAAGACAAAAAGCCACCAAGAGAAAAAATAAGATTTTTCATTCACAATAACTGGAGCAAAAAATGAAAACTACTTATGAGTGGGCTAAGTCTTTGTATTCAAAAGGTTATGAGTGTAATGAAATAGCAGAAATTCTTAACAAAAACATCCGCACTATTCAAAACTACAAGTCAAAAGATAGTGATTGGGATAAGCTAAGAGTTAAAGAAATTATCACAGATGAAAACGCACAAGAAGTTTATACAAACTTCACACAACAAATGCAAAAAGCACTAGATGAGATAATGAGTGATGCTAAGCTAAACGCACAGGATAAAGCTGTGGCAATTGCAAAAATGGGCGATAGTTTTGCAAAGATGAAAAAAGTAGCTGAAATTGAAGACCCAAAGGCATACAAGCTAAATATAGCTCAAATAGTAATTAAAGTGCTTATTGATGAGATAAAAACGCTAAATAATGAAAGCTTGAATGAGCATTTTAAAGATTTTTTAAGCACAG
Organism: Campylobacter sp. RM9334; assembly: GCF_020138145.1. Lineage (NCBI taxonomy): Bacteria > Pseudomonadati > Campylobacterota > Epsilonproteobacteria > Campylobacterales > Campylobacteraceae > Campylobacter > Campylobacter sp. RM9334. The sequence continues at coordinate 19,649 of NZ_JACGAX010000015.1, read as the reverse complement.
GTAAAATCATTAAAGCATTGGAGAAAGCTAATGTTTTGTAGTAGAGAAGAAATAGAAAACTTTTTTAATGATGAGAACATAAAAGATAAGCCACCAGCAACAAAAAGAAAAGAATTTGAAAAGTGGCTCGGCGATTTAAGAGATGAATTTGCTACTAGTTTAGATTACAAAGCAACGCTTGATGCAAATCTTAAAGAAAGCCGTGTGAAAGAATGTGAGAATGATTATTTAAAGTTCTTTAATACATATCTATCACACTATGCAAGTATTGGTGGGGTTTGTGAGCTACATACATATTTAGCTGATTATTTTAATACTTTAGGCACTCATTCAATTAAAAAAAGAGCCGTTGCAGCTCCACGTGGTCACGCTAAATCTACGCATTGTTCAGTTGGTCTTGTTTTGTGGTGCATAGTTTATAAGAAAAAGCGTTTTATAGTTGAGATTAGTGACGCTATTGAACTTGCAGAAGCTAACCTTGAAGCTATCAAAGTTGAATTAGAATGTAACGAGAATTTAAAAGCCGACTTTGGCGACCTAGTGGGGGACAATTGGAAAGTTGGTGAATTTATCACCAGTAACGGCGTGAAAGTCAAAGCATTTGGTAGCGGTAAGCGTTTAAGGGGTATTCGTTATGGAGCATATCGCCCTGATTTAGCAATTTTGGACGACTTAGAAAACGATACAAATGTGCGTTCTAAAGAACAACGTGATAAGCTTGAAGATTGGCTAGATGAAGCGGTTCTTAATCTTGGCTCACTTGATGATAGCTTAGATGTTTTGTATATTGGGACAATACTTCATCAAGATAGTGTGCTAAATCGTAAGCTTAAAAATGAGTTTTGGCTAACTAAGAAGTTTAGCTCAATAATTCATTTTCCTTACAGAATGGATTTGTGGGATGATTATATAAAGCTTTATAAAGTAGATAAGCAAAGAGCTGAAGGCTTTTATAAAGCTAATGAAGAGCTTATGAAAAATGGCAGTGAAGTCTTGTGGGAAAGTGCAAGAGATATTAAAAAGCTTATGCAGCTAAGAGCTGAAAACCTAAGGGCATTTAATAAAGAGCAATTAAATGAGCCTTTGAGTGAAAAACAAATCTTTAAACTTGAAAACCTTAATTTTTATGATGTTTTACCCGAAATAAAGACAAAGGTTATTTACATAGACCCTGCAGGAGCTACTAAAAAAAGCGATTTTACAGCTATTAGCGTTTTAGGACTTTCTTATGAGAATAAAGCTTATTTAATTGAAAGCATTGTAAAAGTTATGCAAGTAACTGATATGATAAAAACAATTATAAATCTAACACTTACATATAATCCAAGAAAGGTTATTGTAGAAATAAACGGCGGACAATTTTTCTTAAAAGAGTTTTTAAAAAACGAGGCTTTAAAGCAAAATATCTCCTTACCATTACAAGGCGTAAATAATTATAAAAGTAAGCACGAAAGAATAGAAAGCCTTGAGATGCCATTTTTAAATAAAGAGCTATTTATTCATAAAAGTCAAACACAACTAATAGAGCAACTTTTAGAATACCCAGAACACAAAAACGATGATGCTCCAGATAGTCTAGCTGGTGCATATAAAGAAATAAAAACAACAAATATACAAAGAAGAACACATTATTATCAAAAAAGAAGGTTTTTAAGATGAGTAAAAAGCTATTAGTATTAAACCAACAAGATGTTTTAATAAAAAAGCTGTTTTCAAGTAGTTTTTTAACAAGCTATAAGATAAGCTTAAGTGAGCAAATGGAGATTTATAAAGATTTAGCATTTACTCAAGCAAATACAAGCCGTAAATCTATAAATAAAGCAAAATCTATAAGATTTGTATGTGATGATGAGCGTATCATCGCTAGATTTGAAAGTAAAATATTTTATGCTGACATTATTAGTCAAATCCTTGAAACTTATTTGTTTGGTCTAAATGTTTTTGAGTTAAATTGGAGCTTTAAAGATGGTTTTTTTTATCCTGAACTAATTCAAAGAGATTTTAGAGATTTTGCATTTGTAAATAATGAGCTTAAGTTTAATAATGGTGGAGATTTAGTAGATATTCCAAAAGGAAAAGTTGTTTATGCACTTTATGAAAGCTCGGCTTTTTTACCATATGGAGACGCACTATTACCTAAACTTTATTGGGCTGTCAAACTAAAACACGCATCCACTAAATTTTGGGCGGCTTTCCAAGAAAAATTTGGAAGCCCTTGGGTTATAGCAAAAACTAACGCAAACCCTGATGAATTAGCTGTAGAAACACACGCTATGCTTAGTGGTGATACAGCTGTAATTGATGTGGATGAAGAAATATCACTAATTCAGCCTACAAGCACACAAAGTGATTTTCATAATTTGGTTAATTTTTTAGATAATTGTATAAGAAGTGTTATTTTAGGTGGTAATTTATCATCTCAAGTTGATGGTGGGAGCTTTGCAGCTGCCGAAACCCACAACGCAGTAAGGCAAGATTTAGCAAATGCTGATTTAAACTTACTTTTGTTCGTAATAAACAAGGTTTTAGAGCATTTTAAAGAGATAAATAACTATACTGGAGAGCTTTATGCAGAACTTGAACCTATTAACGATATAAAAAGCGAACTAGCACAGCGTGATAGCATAATTTATAATATGGGCTTTGATTTAAGTGAAGAATACATTAAAGAAACTTATGGCGTTGATGGAGTTAAAAGAGATATGAACTTAATGTATGCAAATAATCAATCTACACAAACCAAATTTACACCATTACAAGATGATTGCAACACCATTTCAAAAGCCTTTCCAAACGCAATAAATAAGCCGTTAGATGATATAGACGCAATAACGCTAAGTAATGATTTTAATAAAATTAACGATGAGCTTGATAAAGATTTACAAGAACAATTTTTAAAAGTCCTTGAAAACTCAAATTCTTATGAAGACGCTATGAATAAGCTACTTAATCAAGGCATAAAACAAGACAAGCTAGAAAACATAATGGCTCAAGTTTTAACAAATATTAGTTTAAAAGGCTTAAGTGATGAATGATTTATCTAAGGTTTTTACACAAAGCCCTGATGATATGTTAAAGTATTTTATGCTTAAAAAACCAACGCTAGATGTTGATTTAGATAAACTTAAAATGGAACATTATGAAACAGCATTTATAATAAAACAGATTAGCGAGATACAAACACTAAAAGCTCTACATAAAAGCTTGTTTAAAGCGTATAAAAAAGGCACAAGCTTTAAAGATTGTGTAAAAGAGTTAGAAAGCATTAGCGGACTTCATAAAAACCATATAAAAACTATTTTTAATACAAATTTACGAGTGGCATACAATAACGCTAGGTTTGAAAGCCAAAGAAAAGGAGATAAACCTTATCTTAGATATGTAGCTATTACAGACCATAGAGCAAGGGCATCGCATTTAGCATTTCACGGACTTATTTTACCTAAGGATGACCCTTTTTGGGATGATAATTATCCGCCTAAAGGATTTAATTGCAGGTGTAAAGTTCAAGCATTAAGTGAAGATGAAGCAAGAGATTTGGGCTATACGGGAAAAAAAGCACCGCTTTTAAATATCCCTGATGATGGCTTTAAAAATGGTATAAAATCATACGAGCAAAAAATCCAAAACTTAACAGAGTATTTAAACGAGCAGGTAAAAGGCTTACCTCACGAGGTACATAAGGCAGTTAATACTAGGATAAAAGAAAGCTTAATGCAAATAAAAGAAGTTAGAAACAATTATAACACTATAAAAAAGGTATTTAATGATGAGAAAGAGCAAAACTATAAAGGAAAACTTTTAAAAGTAGGTAATTGTGATATTTTAGGACAAGACTTGCCATTATTTGTAAGCTTGGAAAATGTTTTTACTCATAAGCACAGAAAACATATAACATCTTATGATTATGCAATGATACCGCAAATGTTAAAAAACATTAAAAGTAAAACACTTTCAAAAGCACATTCACAGGCTGAAGTAGTAGTTAGTCATTTAGGCACTTATTATCGCTTAGCTATTAAAAAGACTAGCAAGAATGAAGCTATTGTTACATCTATTACACAGGAAAGAAAGTGGGAATAAATGGTGGCGTTTGGGGAACCAACGAATAAACGGCATTGGCTAATGCTTAAGGCTTTCTGCAAAGTAGCGATATCAGTGCAGTTTAACCCCTTTACCCGAGTTAGTAGCCATCTAACTCATCGCAGGGGCATTATAAATAAACAATATTAAGGAGAGCTTAATGGATGTGCAGTTTGGCTTAGGGCTAAAGTTAGCCTTAGGTGGATTTGATAAGCTAAAAACACAGCAAGAAAGATTAGAAAAACTTGGCAAAATTGCAAAGCTAAGCACTGATAAGATGGACAAGCTAACAAAAAGCATAAATAAGCTTAATAATTTAGATATAAAAGCAGGTCTTGCTAGAGAAAAACTACAAGCATTTAAAGATGATTTAGGCAAAAACATAGCAAAAATGGGTGCTTTAGCTGTTCCTGTTAAATTAGCTGGAGATTATGAGAGTGCATTAGCTGATTTTAATAATGCTGCTAAGCTTGATAATGCAGGGCTAAAAGATATGAATGAATACTTTTTAAAGCTTAGTAATCAAGTAAATATTAGTAGTAAAGAATTAGCAAATCTAGGGCAAAACATAGCAAAAATGGGTGTTCCTAAAAACGATTTAAAAGAGTATTTAAACACAGCATCTAAGCTTCAAATGGCTTTAGGCTTTAGCACAGATGAGACAAACGAAATGCTAAGCACTCTAAATACTCATTTTAAGCTAAATAGCAAAGATGCTTTGAGTTTTGGAGATGAGATTTTTACACTTAGCAATAAGTTTAATGCAAGCAGTAAAAGCATAGCAAATCTAACAAGTAAAATTAGTGCCAATGCTAAAATGTTTGGACTAAGTGCGAATGAAAGTGCCGTTTTAAGTGCAGCATTTTTGCAAGTTGCAAAAGATGAAGGACAAGCAGAAAACTCTATAAATAGCTTAAATGAAAAGCTTATGAATATTACAAGCTTAGGCGATAATGTAAAGCAAAGCTTGGCAAACTTGGGTATGGATGCACAGCAGATAGAAATCGGTATGAAAATAGACCCAAAAGCTACACTTGATTTATTTTTCAATAGATTAAAAATCACTAAAAAAGCTAATGAAAAACAATATAACGAGCTTTTAGCTTCTATGTTTGTCGGGAATGCTAGTATTATGAATGCTTTTGTTGAAAATTTAGACAAATACAACGAAGCAACGGCAAATATAGGTAAAAATAAAGGGGCTTTAGATGATGAAGCTAAGGCTATTAAAGAGCTTTTTAATACCCGTGTGGGTGTATTTACAAATCAGCTAAAAACTTTAAGTATTCAAATAGGCAATGTGTTTTTACCTATTGTTAGCAGCGTAATTGATAAGCTTAGCAGTGTTTTAAGCTTTACTAGTGATATGATGAGTAAATACCCAACACTTACTAAAATAGTAATTGGCACAGCTGGGGCTTTTATGGGGCTTCAAGTAGCACTTAGCGTCACTAGAGCTGCAAGTGCATTGCTAACACTTAGCAAGGTAAATATGGCTAAAAATATGATATATGCTAAAAATGTAGCGATGATTTTAGGTGGTGTGCTTAAAAAGAATTTGTGGCTTAGTTTGGTTGGTGCTGAAGTAAGATTTAGAAAAGCAGCAATTTCTAGTATAGCATTTAGTAAAAGCTTAATCACTTCAAGCATTAGCAAAAGTAAATCAGCTCTTACGAGCTTAGCTAGTTTGCTTGGTGGTGGGCTAAGTAAGGCTTTTAAGTTTGGTGCAGCTGCTGTAAGAATATTTAACCTTGCCCTTGCAAGTAATCCAATCGGATTAATCGCTGTTGCAATTACTTCTCTTGGAGTTTTGATTTATTCAAACTGGGATAGGATTAAGGCTTGGACTAAGAGTTTATGTAGCTTTTTAGGTCGTGTATTTGCTAAGCCTATTGAGAGTATTAAAGGGCTTTTTGGTGGGCTTTGGAGTGGTGTAAAATCATTATTTAATGCTTGGCTTGATAATTTTAAGCGTGGAGTTAGCCTTATTAGTGAGTTTTTCTCTAATCCACTTGAAAGCATTAAAAATCTATTTAGTGGGCTTTGGGATAGTATTTGCAGTGGTTTTAGTGCATTTACAAATATTTTTAGTGTTGGTGCAAAATCTTTAGGTGAGTTTTTTACTTCTCCTATTGAGTTTATTAAGAGCAAATTTAGTGCGATATTTGATTGGATAGCTTCAAAATTTGCTTGGATTACTGATACTTTTAGCTCTATTGCTGATTTTTTTGGCTTTGGTGATGAAAAAGAAAGCAAAAAAACACCACAAGTAATAAGTAGTAAAGAAATTGAACAACTAAACACTGCCGTAATGAGTGCAAAAAGTGAGATTAAACAAGATTTTACTATTAATCTTAGTTTTGGAGAGATAAAAATAGCTACAAATAATGGCAATTTTGATTTAAATGCACTTACACAACAAATCACACAAGCAGTTACAAAAGCAATAGATAAAGCAAACGCAAATGCTAAAAATCGTAGCGTGATAGGAGGTTAAAAATGGTTTTTGCATTAGGAGATTTTACATTTAATGAGCGTCATAATGAAAGCGTAACTAAAACAACTGATTACGCTTTAGGCTTTAATGATAGGATAGGAAACTTCCCAGCATTTTTTAAAAATGTTAAAACAAAGGTAGATTTAGAAATCAAAGGACACACAATTCCACGCGTAGATGGACTAAAAACACTTGATTTATTAAAGCAAATCGCAGAGAGTAACGAGCCACAGAGTTTAACAAATAGCTTAGGTGAGTATTTTGGTTTGTTTGTTGTAGTTGATATAGTTGAAGAAACGGCTAATTATTTGCCTAGCGGGGCGTTTTTAAGCCAAAATTTTACAATCAAACTTAAAAAGGTAGGAGAATGATAATAATAGCAAGTGATAACGATAGATTAGATTATCTAGTATATAAGCATTTAAAAAGCCTTGATAATTTTAGTCTTGTGCTTGAATTAAACCCACATTTAATCACAAAAACGCACCTAGATGCAGGTGATAAGGTGTATTTACCAGATATTGCACCAAATATAAAACAAGAAAGTAAGAGCAAAACACTATGGTAGCAACTTTTAAACTAATTGCAAATGATAAAGATATAACACAAACTATACAAGATAATTTAATAAGTCTTGAATTTAGTGATAAGGTAGGAGTTCAAAGCGATGAGATGAGTTTTGTAGTAAATGGTATATTTGTGCGGCCTGCTTTTAGTGATACATTAAAATTAAGCTTAGGTTATATTGTAAATGAAGAGCTAAAGCTTTTTGAATGCGGGACATTTAGTATAAGTGAATGTACTATTGATTATATAAATAATACAACTGAAGTAAGAGCTACAGCTGTTAATTTTAGTTCATCAGTTAAAATAAAACATTCAAAAACCTTTGCAAATACTAATTTAGGAGCAATTGCAGGAGTAATTGCAAATAGAAATAATCTAACAGCAAAAGTGCAAAACACAGCATTTAATGTAAAGATAAATCATATTTTACAAGATAATTCAAGCGATATAGAGTTTATTTATAGCTTAGCTTACAAACATGGCTTTATTTGTGCTATTAAAAATAATTGCTTAATTCTTACTGCGAAAAATGCTGAAATGAACGGCTATAAAGTAATAGCTAGTAAAAAAGAAAGCAAAAATGAAGATTTACCAAGCTTTAAGCTTAAAATTAGTGATTGTTTTGCTTTAAGTATCACTGAAAATAATCGCATAAAATACGATGCTTGTGAAATCACAAGTCATAATACAAATAGTGCAACACTAACACGCATAAAGGTTGGCGATGGCAATAATGTTTATAAGATAAAAGAAAGTGCAAACAAAAGCGAAGCAGAGCTTAAAAGCATAGCTACAGCAAGGCTAAGCGAACTTAACAAGGGTGGTGTAAAAGGCTCTTTAATTTGTGCTGGGCAACAAATATCAGCTGGTGGGTATTTAGAGCTTGAGAATATCGGAGTATTTAGTATAACAAGCGTAAATCATACTCTAAGTAGTGATGTTTATAGTTTAAATGTGGAGTTTGAAGCGTGAATAAAGAATTTGAAGAATTAACAGGCATTTTAAAAGATTTAGCAAATCTTCAAGGTAGTGAGCTTTTAACTCGTGCAAATAGCAATATGGCTTCAACACTACTTAAAGATATAGAAGATTGTTTTGAAAATGAAAGTGATGCAAAAGGCAATAAATGGGCTAAAAGAAAAGATAAAAAAGACCATAAGTTGCTTTTTAATACAGGGGATTTAGGCAATCATTGGGACACTAAAGCGGATAATAAAGGCTTTTTTGTCTTTAATAATCGTGGTAAGTCTAAAAGTGGTTTTTCTTATGGGCTTTCTCATCAGTTTGGCTCTAAAAATGGCATTCCTGCACGTCCATTTTTGCCTATTAAAGGCGAAACAATAGAAAACGCAGAGCTAAACGATGAGATAAAACAAAAGATTTTAAAAGAGCTTGAAAACACAATAAAAAGGGCTTTAAAGATTAGCAAATAGCCCTAAATCACTTGGTCTATGCTCTTTAGTTAGTGCATAAACACGACTTGTGCTTAAATCAAACTCTCTACTAAGTTGAAAAATAAGTTTTGAATGCTCCACTTTATCTTTTAACTCGTTGTATTTTGCGATAAGTTCAGCATAATCATCTTTTTTGCTAGGTATATAAATATTAACTCCACCCCATTCACGCATAATATCTTCAGTAGAATGCGTTTTTGCATATTCTATAAAACTATAAAACATTAAAAAACCTTTTTGATTTGAATTGCGTGGGTGAGAAATTATACAATAAGTTAAGTAAAAGTTTTTTAACAAAACTTATAAAACTTCTACTTGATGTGAATTTTCACAGATAAAAAATCTTGAAATTCTAGCTTTAAAGTCTAAGAAAATGTCGCCACATTCTCCACGCCTATTTTTTGCTATAGTTAAAATTGTAGGGCGTTCTTCTAAACCTTTTGGATTTTCGTTTTCGCTTAAAAATAATACTATATCAGCATCTTGCTCTATGCTTCCACTCTCTCTTAAGTCTGATAAAAGTGGCTTTTTATTAGCTCTTGTTTCCATCGCACGATTAAGCTGACTTAGTGCAATAATAGGGATTTTAAGCTCAAGGGCTAACATTTTAAGATTTCTTGTAATTTCAGCAACTTGCAAATGTCTTTCAGCTTTAATATTTGAGTTCATTAAACCTATGTAATCTAAAACAATCAAATCTAGTTTATGCTCTTTATGATATTTTCTAGCATTTAGTCTTAATTCATCTATATTTAAAAAGCCATTATCATATACAAAAAGCTTTTTAGTGCTTAAAAAATTAGCACTTGCTTGAATATTTTCTATTTCATAATCTAATAGATTTGCTTCAATTATTGAGCTTAAATTGATACTTGTATCAGAGCTTATAAGCTTTGCAAATAAGCTATATGCTTCTTGTTCTAAGCTAAAAAACAATACATTTTTATCACGCTTAAGTGCTGCTAACACCACATTTAAAGCTAGTGTGGTTTTACCATTTCCTGGTCGTGCAGCTATAATTATTAACTCTCCAGCTTTAAAACCTTTTGTATAATAATTTAGCATAGATAAGCCAGTATCTAAACCTATAAGGTTTTTATCAACAATACTAGCAACACGATTAAGCTCTGTGTAAAACTCATTAATACCTTGTGTGCTTGTTTTTATGCTTTCGTTGTTTTTGCTTTCAAGTATTTTTATAAGTTTAGTTTGAAAAGAAGCAGCATAATCATAGCCATTAATACTACTAGCTTTTATCTCGCTTATAGTATTAGAACATAGTGCAAAAAGGCTTCTTTTAACGCTTAAATCTTTAAGTATTTTTGCGTATTCTTTAATATCTATAAATGAATTTGCATTCTCAAGTTCTCTTAAATGATATTCATTTAAATTAATAGCAATTTTTAAAGTCTTTAAATCTACACTCTCATTTAAAGAATTTTTATGTAATAAAAACTCATATATTTCGCCATTTTTCTTATTAGAAAAATCAGCTTTATTTAAAATATTAACTATTTCACTTATGTTTTCGTTGTTTTCAATACAAGCAAGTAATACTGCGTATTCTAATTCTAAATCATTCATTTTAAATTCTTTATAGCATTTATCATTTTACTTGCATCGCTTTTACTCATCATTCCTAAAGAAAACGGAATGTAGCCTAAAATACGATTACAATAGCTTAAAAGTCCTGCAATGTCTTTATTTCTTACTACTTTTGAATTTCGCCACATTTTTAAAATTGTAGCGATTTGTGTCTTAGTAGAAGTGCCACGATTTGTAGTTTCAATATGACTTTCTATTTCACGATTAGCCTTTGCTTTTCTAGTTTCAAAGCCTTTGTATCCAAGAATAATAGCAAAATCTTTAAGCTCATCAATGTCTAAAAGTGTGCTACTATCTACGCCATATCTTTCAAATAAAATCGCTCTATACATCTCATCATCAATACCTTTTTCAGCTTTTAAAATATGAATGATTTGTATTAAATCAGCTCTAAATTTTCTTTGTTTTGGTGTCATTTGTAAGCCTTGCAAATTTCATTTACGCATTCAAATAAAGCTTTACGCATAGCATTTTTGCATTCTTGTAATGTTAGCTTTCTATACCCATAAAGGCGTAGCTCTTCATAATTTAATCCTTTAGTGCCATAAGCCTTATTTAACTCTAGCATATAACCAAAGTGGTCTAGTCTTTTTAGTTCAGTAAAAATAAGCTCATAATCATCAAGTTTTATAATTTCTCTTAAGCTTCTTAATATCATTTTAATCCTTTTTCTAAATACTTAAAAAGGCTTTGCAACGCTTTTGCAAGTGCGTTGCAAAACTATTTTAAATATTTGCAAAATCTAAACTTACATTAGCCCAGCTATCAGTTGCTTTATCTCTTTTATAAAATCTAATATAAGGCTTAACGCCAACGATTTCTACACTTTCACTGATAATTTCCATTGCCTCTTGCCATCTATGGTCTTTAATATCATAAGAGCGAAGTGATAAAATTTTTTTACTATCTAAATTACCCTTTTTATCCACTTCAAAAGCTTTATTTATCAATACTTTAATGTCTTCACTGCTATCTTTTACGATGTCATTTAGATACTCATCAATTTTTGCTTTTGCTATGTTTAGTTTTTCGTTAAAATTAATCTTTTCTGCCATTTGAATTTGAATTTTTAGAGTTTTTGAGTAGTTTTCAAATGTAAAGTTGCCTTTTTTTGCGTTACTTCTTGCATCTAGATTGTATTTTTCTAGCAATAAATCCAAGTAGCTTTCAATGTCGTTATTTATCTCATCTTTTAATGCTACTAGCTCAGTGTTTTTGTTTTCTACTTTAGCCAATATGCTTTCAACTAAGCCATCTTTTAACTGCTCATCAGCTCTAATGAGCTCTGGATGAACCCACTCACTTTTGCCATTAAGCCAACGACCTTTTTCATCAATAATTGCCATAAAATCTCCTTTTAAAATAATTAGCATAAATGCTTATTTAAGCCCTTATTGCAAGGGCTTGATAAACATTCAAATCTTTAAAATATCAACGACTTTGCTATCGCCATAGCGATAAATAAGCTCACCATCTGTATAAAAATACTTGCTTGAATAATCAGCAAAGTATCCTTTAATCATCACCTTCTTACTCTCTAATCTTATTTGCATTTATCATCCTTTCACATCAACATTTTTTTAGCTTCTGCTATTAGTTCGCGTGTTATCTTGATATTTGCTTTTTCGCTTAGTTCTTTTGTTCGTTTTAATAAACTCATTGTGCTTCTAAAGTTTCTACGAGCTAAACCCTCAATGTAATCTACACACTCGCTATCATCTATGCCAAAGCGAGAACAAATATCTTTTATCTCACTTGGTTTTAAGCCTTGTAGTCTCCAATGCAAACTCGCTCTAGAGCTTAATTGCTCAAATTCATTAGTGTTGTTTTTAAGTATGCCTGTAAGATTATTTTCTAGCTTGTGAGTTCCTACAAATACAAGTGGAGTTTTTGTTAAATCATGCATTCTGCGAAGTATTTCAAGACATGTGTGATTTAGCGTCTCAGCTTCATCTACTATGATGATATGATTTCTCTTTTTTAGTTCATCAGTAATTGCTAAAAACATATCATCACTTGAACCAGTAGAGCGAACATCAAGATTTAAACAAAGTCTTTTTAAAAGTGCTTTTGTTTTAATAGTTGGCACTACTTCTATAAGAATTGCTTGTGGGTGTTTTTTAGCGTATTCTTTAATAGTATTTGTCTTGCCTGTTCCTGCAAGTCCAATAATCGCACCCATACCACACACGCTTACTATCATATCAATAGTTCCAAAGATTGCTTTTACATCATGTGTGATTATAAAATCATCGCTATGTTGCGATTTTTTAGGCTTGAAACTATCTAAAAACTGCTTTACTTTAAGCTCAACTTCTTCGTGATAATTGAAGTTTTTATCATTATTCATATATTTTGATAGATAAGTAGTATTGTATCCTATACTATCAGCTACTTGTCTTTGACTAATTTTATTTGTTTTACAAAAATCTTTTAGTCTTGCTCTAACATCCATTTTATCTCCTTTGAAAAGTATTTAAAAAAACCTTATAAATAAGGCTTTTTTAAGCACTATCCAACATTTACATCATCAAAAATACTTTCCCAAGTCGCATCTTTGCTATCTTTACTTTCACTTATTTCATAATCTTCAAAACTAAGTCTTACTTCATCTAAAAGCTTTTTATTTGCTTTATATACACTTACCGTTTTATCATCCAATAAGACATTGTTTTTTGGTGTATTTAGTAGTTCGTTGTGTTCTTTTTCTCTTATTTTTAAGTCATATTCAACGCTAGTTTGTGTAAAGTCGCTAAGCTCTGCTTTTTTGATAACTTTTCTTACTTTACTTTGTGCTTGTTTGAATTCTTTTTGATGTGCTTTTAGCTCTTCTAGGCTTATATTTGCGATTTGTTTATCGTATGCTATACCTATAAATTCGGCATCTTTACTATACATATAAAGTTCTGAAACATTATCTATATTAATACACACTAAAAGTTCTGTTCCGACAAGCGGCATATCTGCACTTATATATGTTCTCTTATTTAGATTTATGCCCGTTTTTTGAACTTTTTTCACGATACTTTCACCCGCACGAGCCAAAAAGTATTCATAAGTAATTTTTGTAATGGTATTAGTGCATGAGTTCCACAAGTCAAGCCTTGAAACACCACTTTTGACTCTGTGGCGTTGCATATTCCACTTAGCCACACCTTTATCTAAAAGATTTAAAGCTTCTTCAAAGCTTAATAGGTGCTTTTGATTTGTTTTTTTGACTTTGCCATAAGCATTTTTAGCACTTCTATCTTTTTTAGCTGTTCTTTGCTCTATTTTTTCACGCTTTGCTAAATTGTGTCCTATATATCCAGGAGCAAAACTTATAAAACTATGTTGTAAAGTCTTAAAATGTCTTTCTACCATAGCTTTTTTCTCGCCACTATACGGCGGAGTGTTTTCATAAGCTATATTTAGCTTTTGTAAAGTGTGCTGAAAAGTTGAGCCTAAGTAGTCTTTTCCATTATCACCCTTAATTTTTTTAGGTATTCCAAGCTCACTTATAGCTTTCCAAAGCAGTCTTATAAGTGATAATCCGTTTGATTTATCGGCTAAAGTCGCTACACAACGACCACTGAAAACATCAACCACGCTTAAAATATCAGGTCTAAATTCATTACCCTCATCATCAATCACAAACATATCTAGCTTAGAGCTATCAATCTGCCAAATTTCATTTCTAGCACTAACTCTAGCTTTGCTATCTCCCATAGCTGGTTGCAAATATGACTTAGCTTTATCTTCGCCTTGCTCTACCATCACAGCTTCTAGTAAATGCTCTTTTTTATAGTTTTCTATGTAGTTTTGAAGTGTCTTTACGCTAAAAAGCTCAGCTGTATCTTTTAATAAAAAGCCTTTAAAATCAAAGTTTTTAGCGTTTTCGTGTAGGATTTCGTGTAATTCTGCGTAACTTATACCACCAGCACCACTTTTTCTCCATAGATTTAATGCTAACTCACGAAGATATTTAGGTATGCATTCGCCAATACGACTAGCTTTTTTAATTGTTCTTTTATCAACAAAGCCTAAAAGTCCATTTTCTTCATACTTTTTAGCAAGTCTATAATACTGCTGTCTTGATATACCGAGCTTAGCACAAGCTGATTTTATACTAAAACCACGCCTTACATACTCACAAATAACATCATAAATAAGCTCTTTTTTGCTTATATTTTTACTTTGTGTAGTATCTAGCTGAATGCTTAAAGGAGCGTAATTACCCACTGCATTACGCTCGTTTAAGCACTCATTTAGAGTGCTTTGTTCATCAATGTTTGAAGCTTTGCTGCTTGAGTGTTCGCTAAGTTTTTTTGTGGTAGAAAGTAGTGTGCTAGTTGATTGTGTAAGCTCTCTAGTTCCTTTGTTTTCTCCTGCATTAGTTGGTCTAGTATCGTTACATCCAACGCTCTCGTATATTCTTGCTCTAGCTTCTCTATCTCTTGCATCGTGCTTTCCATCAATGCAGTTATTTCTAATATCGCTTGAGTTCTCTTTATTATTAGCATTTATTTCTCCTTTTTTTTGTTTTTCATTATTAGTCTTGAAAAAGTCTTGAATAAGCACTAATTCATCGTTATAAACTTCAATGTTAGCGTCTATCAAGCCTTTATTTAAAGCAATACGAAGCTGTGCTGAAGTTACCTTAAATAAAAGCTTGTTTTGAAATTTTGTGTAGGTATATTTTTTAGAATTATTTATCGCTGCATATCTTAAGTTGCTCTCTGTTACTTTAAATATTAATGCAGCGTATTTTGTAGCAATAAATGGCATTATGCGATTTCCTTTGTATCTTTAATAAAGCCATCTTCTTTTAGGATTTTTTCTATCGTTACAAGGTCTGGTCTTTTACCAGTAATATAATTTCTCAATGAGCCATAATTGATATTTTTACATTTTGCATAATGTTTTAATGAACCAAATTGATTCTTTATGCGTTCTGTAATAGTCATTTTTAGTCCTTTGCTTTACTTTTTTGTAAATGTTACTACAAAATGAAATTAAAGTCAATACACAATTATGTAAATTGAAATTATTTTTTATACAAAATGAAAATTAAACTAAATTTTGTTAAAATATTTACAAAATTGTAAAGGTTAAATTATGAAAACTGCTAAAGAATTGATTGCAAAACTTTTAAATATGCTAGGTATTGATAACGAACAAGAATTCTGTAATAAATACGATGTCGTTTATGGCACTTTGCAAAGTTGGAAATTTCGTAACTCAATTCCTTATGAACTAATACTTGATATTTGCAAGAAAAACAATATAAGACTAGAGAGTGTGTTTTATGATGAGATTGCACCTGTAAGAGATGTAATCAGTGTAAGATATTATCAAGATATAAGTGCATCTGCAGGATATGGTGTAATTAATTGTGATGAGCAATGTAGTGAAATAGTGCTTGATAAATCATTTGCAAAAGAATTATTAAATGTAAATAATGCAAAAAATATAGATATTATTAAAATATATGGTGATAGTATGGAACCATTTGTTCACAGCGGTGAATTTGTAGTTGTAGAGCGAAATAAAAATGATTTTAATCGTATAAAGGATGGGGAAATTGTTATTATTAATATTAATGGCGATATATATTGTAAAAAAATATTAAAAAATCCTTACACAAAAGAAATAACACTTAGTTCTTTAAATTCATTTTATCCTGATTTTAAAATCAATGAAGAAGACTTTGAAAATACAAAAATCATAGGAGTTGTTAGTAAAGCTATTTCTATAAAAGATTTTGAACGGGCTTTTATAAAAATAAACAATTAAGGTAGATTATGAATAAACAGAATGATAAGTATGAAATAGATATAATATATTATTGTAGAGAATGCAACACAGTTGATTATTGTAATACACGCCAATTAAAAAAATACCTTAAATGCAAAAAGTGTGGCAGTATTTATTATCACAGACATATAGCTTGTGCTGGTAGGACACTACAAAGAAGAGTAAATACAATTATATATCCAATGAGATATAAATTAAAATTATATACACGTTTTGAGCTAAATTTAGACTTGGATACAGTATCTTCAAGTGATGAGTTTTATTTCTTTGAAACAAGCGTGAAATACTATTATGCCCCATATATTTATAGAAGCGACCATAACTTTCAATATGCAGCCTTTACAATTGAAGATAATAAAAATGGGAAAATAGCAGTTGTAGAAGATGGTTATAATCATAAAGACTGCTTAGTATTTAGGCATCATCACGTTTTTAATTTCAGTTATTTTAAAGACAATGCCTTTAATTTACATTTATGTGATTTTAATTTTAATGGAATAAAACTAAAAATGTATAATATCTTAGAATTAATAAGATTAATTGAAGTAATAAATGAAAGAAATAAATACTTAGGTATAAGTACAAATTTTGTATTTAAGTATATATTAAAATAAAATTAAATTATTTTATTAATTATAATAATTAAGATTTACTGGCTATTTTCACCAAAATATTCACTCAGTGTAACATTTAAGCTTAGAAAATATTCACTCAGTGTAACAAATAGGATTTCGGTTTATAGATTTAGACCAAGCCCAAACAGTAAAAGCATTGGATGAATTAGATGCTGCTTGCGTATTTTTTACTCATATGAGTAATGCTAAAAAAGACCCAAAAAGTTATTTAGCAAGAGATAATGAAATGATAAATGTTCCTATGGGTGTTATTGTAAAAGCAAAAAATGAAAATGCAAAATGGGCAATTGATTTTGCAAATAGTTTTAAAGATAAAGGTGTGCAAGATAAGATAAATGCTGCTTTTCCTGGAGTTTTTGAGTTTTATAAGGACTAATATGAATTATATTGATATTGTTAATACACTTTATTCTTCACTAATTTTAAAGTATAAAATTATAGGAATTAAATTAATTAATTCAAAAGAAGAATATGAAAAAATTGATTTTAAAGAGCCATCAAAGGCTCTTAATTATTGTGCTATGGTAAGAATGGCTGCTATGGGAACTGCTTATAAGGCAAAAGAAGCTGATTTTAAGTGCAAAAGTGCTCCTAGAGTATTAGGTATAAATCCATCTGATACATTGAATGATAAAGGACAAAGATGGGCTAGTTGGGGGCTTTATAAAGACGATAAAACAGCTTTTAATGTTCGTTCAAAATTAAACTACTTTAAAGAGCAAAATTATGGAGTTGTTATAGCTCCTATTGAAAATTATTTAAATTTACCTGATGTTATAATTTTTATTTGCAATCCTTATAATGCTATGCGTATTTTTCAAGGATATACATATAGCTATGGAATTTGTGATAATCTTGAAGTTATAGGAAATCAAGCAATTTGTTATGAAAGTACTACTAGAATTTTACAAAATAAAAATATAAGCATATCATTTTTATGCACAGGCACAAGACACAAGGCTGGTTGGGGTGATGATGATATGTCAATAGGGATTAATAAAAAATGTTTAGAAGGTATAGCTAGAGGTATTTTAAATACCATAAATCCAATGGAGCACGATAAAAAGAAAAAAATTATAGAAGAGAATTTAAAATTAAATAAGATAGATTATAAAATAGAATATTCGTGTAATTACTACAAAAAAGCTTAGATTGGAATTTCATGGAACTTTTGAAAGCGAGTTTGATTAGGCAGTTTGTGTTTTGTCCTAGGATATTTTATTTTTATAATTTTTGCGATATTACACCAAAATATCCTAAGCATGTAGATTTTGGCAATGATTTTCATAAAAAGCAAGATGAGCTTTTCAAAAGTCGCACATTTGCTAAACTTGGGCTAAGCGAATATAAAGCCTATAAAAATCAATATTTAGAAGATGAAGAATTGTGCGGGGTTTGTGATATGCTCTTTGTTGGGGTTGATGAGGTGGTGGTGCTTGAGTTTAAACAAAGTGATAATCTAAATCTTAGTAACGGGGCGAAAATGCAACTACTAGCATACGCAAAAATGGCTAGTAAAACTTATGCTAAGCCTTGCAAAAGAGTGATTTTATGTTCATTAAATCATCTAAAACATAAGGTTTTTAATATTTTTCCGAATGATTTTGCTAGGCTTAAAAGAGTTGTAAAAGATATGAAAAATCTTTTAGATAATGGAATTTTTCCAAATAGTAGCGCTAGTCTTAATGCTTGTAATCAATGTGAATTTTTTAACTATTGTGATGATAGGGAGTAAATTTAGTATGTTTGTGTTAAAGTTTATCGGGGTGGCTAAGCCAGTTGCCCGATATTTTACTAACTTTTCGGTATTTCTACCTACTTATGATTTCAAACGCTCGTTGTGATAGAATTAGGTTTGCAATTTTGAGTGAAATATAGAGTCTTTAGGTATGATTACATGTTTCAAACCGTGTTGTGATAGAATTAGATTTGCTTTTTAATTTTAGTGATACAAACTAAACATAGGTTTAATTTTTCCACTAAAGTACTAAAATTTGAAAGAATTTTAAAAGTGGAAAAATCACTATTTTTTAAAAACTCTCAAATACTTGATATATAAGCAAGTTTTCCTTGCTATTGCAAACCTAATTCTATCACAACACGGTTTGAAACCTTTATAATGGTGTTCCTGTTAGAACTTACGGAGAAATTGCAAACCTAATTCTATCACAACACGGTTTGAAACAGATTTTTGTGTGGCTCAAAAACTTTACAATATTTGATTGCAAACCTAATTCTATCACAACACGGTTTGAAACAGAGCTTGAATATCGTGGATATGATAGTGCTGGTATGATTGCAAACCTAATTCTATCACAACACGGTTTGAAACTAAAGGAACTAAAAAACGGCTCATTGTAAATCTTCTAATTGCAAACCTAATTCTATCACAACACGGTTTGAAACTCAAAATCTCCATTCTGATATGGCGCTGGTAAATGATTGCAAACCTAATTCTATCACAACACGGTTTGAAACTTAATCTAATAGCTCTATCATTGCCTGTTCCTGATTGCAAACCTAATTCTACCACAACACGGTTTGAAACTTTTAGGGGTAGGGCATTTCAGCCCTACA
Source organism: Campylobacter sp. RM9334 (assembly GCF_020138145.1). Lineage (NCBI taxonomy): Bacteria > Pseudomonadati > Campylobacterota > Epsilonproteobacteria > Campylobacterales > Campylobacteraceae > Campylobacter > Campylobacter sp. RM9334. The sequence goes on along the minus strand of NZ_JACGAX010000015.1, from coordinate 435 downwards.
ACTCAAATTGCAAACCTAATTCTATCACAACATGGTTTGAAACATGAAACTTTAAATATTGTAAAGTTCGGTTAAAACTAATTGCAAACCTAATTCTATCACAACATGGTTTGAAACAAAGACAGCCTAAACGAGCAAAAAAACGAAATTAAATTGCAAACCTAATTCTATCACAACACGGTTTGAAACAAAGACAGCCTAAACGAGCAAAAAAACGAAATTAAATTGCAAACCTAATTTTATCACAACACGGTTTGAAACTGTCTAATTAATAAATAATTTCATCATTAAGCTTTATTGCAAACCTAATTCTGTTGTAAGAATGCTAGAAATTAATAATATAACATAATAATACAAAACAAATACGATTAAGTAAAAAAATATAAAGTGGAAAAACTAGTAGTGAGTTTAAATTATTTAAATATTTTAAAATAT